>OMSV01000079.1:10967-19736 GCA_900290385.1 Syntrophobacter sp. SbD2
GCCGGTCCAAGATGAAAAACTGCAACGGGGAAGCGGGATGAGCGCGGCCGGCAGACAAAAGCACCTTTTGATTCTTGCTCCCTGCTGCCGCATTGCTCTTAGACCCGCGACCCGTTTATAATAGTTTCCCGCCCAATTCAGCCACTTTGGAACGTTCCCCCTTGGTTAGAACCACGTGACCGGATATATTTTCGTTTTTGATCCTTTCAACGAGGTAGGTCAATCCATTGCTGCTGGCGTCCAGATAGGGATGATCGATCTGCTCCGGGTCACCCGTAAGGACTATTTTTGTATCTTCGCCCACTCGGGTAATGAGCGTCTTTATCATATGGGGTGACAGATTCTGGGCTTCATCGCAAATTATGAACTGCCGCGGGATGCTGCGGCCACGGATGTACGTGAGGGCCTCCAGATCGACCATTCCTTTCCGGATGAGGTCCTGAAGCACCTCAAAAGGCTCCGAGCAGTTTCTGAAAAGGAATTCGAGATTGTCATAGATCGGCTGCATCCAGGGCCGGAGTTTCTCTTCCTTTGTTCCCGGCAGAAACCCGAGGTCATCTCCCATGGGAATGACCGGGCGTGTTATCAAAAGCCTGCTGTATGCGTTCTCCTCGAGCACTTTTTCAAGCCCCACAGCCAGGGCCAGCAGTGTTTTCCCGGTTCCCGCCCGGCCGACCAGAGTAACAACTTTTACCTGATCGTTCAGGAGAAGTTCCAACGCAAATTTCTGTTCCTTGTTAAGCGCCTTTACCCCCCAGCAACTCGCCTCACCATAGCTCAGGTGAAGCAGCGATCCCTGATAATAACGCGCAAGCGCCGACTGGGAAGGATTCTCGCTGGATTTTAGAAGCATGAACTGATTGGGAACTGCGTTATGCGAGTTGTAGTTGAACTTGCCTTCCTTGTAGAACCTGTCGAGTTCCTGGGCTGACAGATATACTTCGCCAACGCCGGTGTAGAGCTGATCGTAATCGACCTTGTCATTGTAGAAATCCTCTGCCCGTATGCCAAGCACGTCGGCTTTAATCCTCAGGTTCAGGTCTTTTGTCACAATGGTGACAGGTTCGCTTCCGGAAACGCTCAGATTATAGGCAACAGCGAGAATTCGGTTGTCATATTTTTCGGGATCCAGCCCCTGCGGGAATTCCATCAGGCCGGAATGATTGAGTTCGATAGTCAGCCGGCCGCCCTTGGGCAGGTCCACGCCTTCCGACAGCCTGTTCGATTCGCGGAGCGCGTCCAGCTCCCTCGATACAACTCGGGCATTTCTCCCTATTTCATCCTGTCTTTTTTTTTGGTTGTCGATTTCTTCGATTACCGCAAAAGGTATTACGACGTTGTTGTCTTCAAACGCGAAAAGGGCATCGGGGTTGTGGAGCAAAACATTTGTATCGATCACATAGGTCTTACGCATCGGAACTCTCCAGGACCTTCTTGAAACTCGCGCAACTCAATCTGCAAACCCAATCCGGAGCGCAATCGAGGTTAGCAACCCGCGCGTTTAAATTATGAAGCGCGCAGAAAGTGAAACATCTCAGCTCTGAATGTAATCTTTTTTGGGATAAAAATGGAAGGACAATTAGATGAAGTAAAGCCGGCAAAAACCTCTCAGCGAACTCGTAACATTTTCTATTGCGCAACGTTGTCCGCCCGTGGCCAACTCAGCGGGAATCATACCTGAGATTATCCCCGGGTCTCATTTCATAGCATTGCGGAACCGCAACCGGCACCCCAGCCGCCAGCAGTTCGCTCACCGTCACAAAATTGAAGCCTGCCTTTCCAAGGCTTGGCGCAAACATCGGGAGGGATTCCGCAGTTCCATGTCCACGGCCGTTGGCGTGGCATACGATAATGGAACCGGGCTTCGCGTTTCGAAGCACGGTCTGGGCTATATCCGCTGCTGAACGGCCTTTTACGGGGTCGCCTGAAACAATGTTCCATTGAATCGCCGGGAGTCCCAAATCCTGAAGCATTTTCAGATTATCACAGTTGCAGGCGCCGAAAGGAAAGCGGAACAGGCGGGGCACCCTTGCAATTTTCGTCTCCTGTCCCCCGGTTGCATGAAAACACGGTCTTGTCTGCAACTCCTCCCAAAGCAGCTCATATTGAGCCTGAGTCCAGAGCACCTGGTCCCGGGCTTCTCTTTTGTCCAGCTTACGAAAGTTTTTATGATTCCAGCTATGATTCCCGATTTCGAAAAGAGGATCGGCCATGAGTTGCATGGTTTTTTCCGGGTGCGAGCGCATCCACTTGCCGCCGGCAAAAAAGGTCGCTTTGATCTTGTTGGCCCTCAGATAGTTCACTATGCCTGGATCATAGCCGCTGATCTCCTGTTCCCCTTCACAAAGATCGAATGTCAGTGCGATAAGTTTGACGTTTTCAGACAGTTTAACGGAGCGTATCGAATTCGCCATTTCAGGCGAGAGTCCGGGGAGGTTTTCGCCGGGCCGAGTCCTTGACGGAGGAATATTTCTCAAACCGGCAGGATTCCGAGCCCTCCTCTTATCAGCAGCACTTCCCTCGAGTTCGGCCTGCGACCAGCAGCACCGGTAATTCGCCTCCGGCCGGCTTACGATTGCCGATTGCTCCGCCCCGGCCGCAGGATCATTGGACAAATCGGCCACCAGTCCCACAAAAACAGCCAGAAGAAGAAATAAAGCCGTCATGAAGAGTTGAAAAAATTTCACTTTGACCCGTTCGGCCCCTTGCTCTTCGGTCCACAGGGCAACTATTGGCCTGCAATCGCCCATTGCACCCTGACGAAGGTCCCGCCGCCCTCAGCGGACCCGATCTCAAACGAGCCCCCTGAAAGTTCCGCTCTTCTTTTCATGCTTATCAGCCCCAGCGCGCAATCCGGACACGTAAAAGACACGGCGTGAGATACGTCGAACGCGGCCCCGTTGTGCCAGATGTCGAGCCTGACATATCCGTCTTCCTCGACCAGCGAAACCCGGGTGCGACCAGCTCTGCTGTGGGCCGTCACGCTGTCGAAAGCGTTCTGGACGATTCGAAAAATCACCAGTCTCAAATTCGTAGCTATCTCTTCTTCTCTGACCTTGAATCGGGATTCCACCAGGATATTGGGGTGGTCTTTTTGAAATTCCCTGCAAAACCAGCTCAGGGTCGCCACAATACCCAGGTCGTCCAGAACTGTGGGCATCAGTTGCGTGTACATGTTGCGGACTTGCTCAATAGCGAGCTGCATATTCGGTATAATAGCGTTGAGGTCCCGGGTGCAGCTTTCGTCCGGGTCCATTCGCATCAGAACGCTTTCGATCTTATACTTGATGGCCGTCAGGAGCTGGCCAAGGTCATCATGCAACTCGGCAGCCACCATTCTTCTCTCGTTTTCCTGCACCCTCAGCAACGCCGATGATAAGTACCTGAGCTGCCTTTCCGACTCCCGCAGGTCGTCCTTGGACTTCTTTCGATCCATCGAGTAACGGATCGCTCTTTCGAGCAGCAGTCCACTCATCTGGTCCTTGACCAGATAATCTGCCGCCCCGTGTTTCATCGCTTTCAGATCAACGAGGTAATCTCCATGGCCTGTCAGGACGATTATCGGGGGCGTAGCCGGGGATTCCTCCACATTGTTGAGAATCTCCAGCCCGGTCTCCGAGCCAAGGTGATAATCGAGAAGGCATACGTCGTATGTTCCCTTCTCCAGTTCCTTCAGGCCGTCTTCATAGGTCTGGATCCAGGCAACCTCATATTTCGCTGAAGATACTTCGGCCAGCAGATGCCTGAGCAGGAAGTAGTCGTCCTCATCGTCTTCGATTAGAAGCACTGAAATATGCCTAAAATCGTCCTCAGACATTTGAAATTTTCCTGATGAGGTCCGCGGTGCGCGTAGCGGCTTTTTAAAGGTTCCCTTGGGTTAATTACCGTATTTATAGTCTATCTCAGCAGGGTTACGCGGATTGGGCAGAGCTGTTTGAACGAATGCGCCGGCTGCTGCCGGCGCAACGGCGGCATTACTCTTCGCCAATCCTTTTCAGGTACATGCGTATGGATTCAAAGGAACCTTCCGGGGCTGCTATAAGGTGTTCCTCTATGCGCTGTCCGCTCAGATAGTCGCTCAAGTGAAACTCCCGCCCATCCAGGCGGTGCATCTTTCCGCCCGCAGCCATCAGGATAATCTGGGCCGCAGCCAGATCGCGATACGACACATTTGCCAGAAGAGCCCCTTCGGCCCGCCCCATGGCCACGTAAATTATGTGCGCAGACGTCGATCCCAGGTTCCGGATCTTGCCCGGAAAAGTGGACTGGTATTGATTATGAAACCTGGAGTAGGTCAGCAATACGCTTTCGTTGCCGATCTCGCCCGTGTCCGGAATTCTTATTTCCCGTTCGCCCCGGTAAGCTTTCTGCCCGACGACGGCGTAGAAGAGGTCACCGGTCACAGGCATGAAGGTAACCCCGAAGACCGGCCAGAAATTTTCGAAAAGCGCAAGCGATATGCCCCATATTGGAATTCCCGCCTGAAAGTTGGCTACTCCGTCAAGCGGATCGTATATCCACAGATACCTCTTTTCCCCGTGGACGTAGTCTTCCGAAGGAAGCGGGTCCCCGAAAACCCCGTGCCCGGGGAAGATGGAACTGAGGCGGTTCCTGAAAAAGTTTACCAACGCAAGCTCGGCTGAGGTAACAAGCTCTTCATCAAATTTGACCCTTGGATTGCCTTTCCCGTAAAGCTCCAAAGCTTTATCGCCCGCGATCAAAACCGCATCTTTAGCAAAACCGAGCAACTCTTCGATCCCGGGGTTTTCTTCCCGAAACGCCATTTACGCCTCCTCGTCACAATATAAGTAGCGGTATCAGCAGTGCACGTGCAAACAAGTCTTTACTTCTCGAACTATTTTCCATCATGCCAGGAGGTCTGGGAGCTTGTCGGACGATTAGCATTAGGGGCCGGTTTATGTTAATATGGCCCTGCTATGGAATGGATAAGACCTCCAATGTTCACAGACCGTTCGAGCTGGGAAAATACCACAAATATGCGAGAGGAGCTATGCTCATGTGCGGAAAGTATCATGTAAGAAGGCCTCCCGTTCACGCCCTGTCTCGCGGAGCGTCCATAATGAGCGGTCGGCCTCCGCGCTACGCGCCCGCACTTCGTTAAGGGAGGCCGGGCAAGCCCACTTCACAAAGTAAAGTAGGGCGAAGCCCCCGCGAAGCGAGACCCTGACACCATTGTAACTTTACTTTCTAATGCGCTTGACATTTGGCTTGCCTTCAAATGCACCACGTTTAATGTCTGTGCGTTCTGCATGGCTGCGCGCGCGGTTGCCGCTCTTATCATGTCGGGCGCATTTTTTCAAACAAGGTATTAGATAAGTCTATCATACGAGGGAGCTGGAAAATGGCTGATATGGATGATATTAAGGAGGCCAAAAGATTTCATTCGGATGTGCCTCAGAAAACGGATGGATTTTTTCTCAAGGGGTCAGGCTCCCTTGATTGGGGAATGAAGAACCGGCTGGCGCGGATCTTCAATCCGCAAACCGGTCGAACGGTCATGCTGGCAATCGACCACGGGTATTTCCAGGGTCCCACCACCGGGCTGGAGCGAATCGACATAAACATACTTCCGCTGGTCCCTTACGCAGACACGCTGATGCTGACAAGGGGCATCCTCAGGACCATCGTGCCCCCGTCCACCACAAAATCTATCGTGTTGAGGGTTTCCGGGGGGACAAGCATACTTAAGGAGCTTTCCAATGAGGACATCGCGGTCGATATCGAGGAATCCATTCGGCTCAATGTCTGCGCCATGGCCGTGCAGGTCTTTATCGGCGGAGAGCACGAGAGGGGGTCCATCATAAACATGACCCGGATGGTGGATCTTGGCGCACGCTACTCCATTCCCACTCTTGCCGTAACGGCGGTTGGAAAGGACATGGCGCGCGACGCCAAGTACTTCAGACTTGCCGTAAGGCTATGCGCGGAACTTGGAGCTCAATACGTCAAGTCCTACTATATAGATGAGGGGTTTGAAACCGTCACGGCCTGCTGCCCGGTGCCTATCGTGATGGCCGGCGGCAAGAAGATCCCTGAACTGGATGCCCTTACCATGGCCTATAATGCGATCCAACAGGGCGCAGCTGGTGTTGATATGGGAAGGAATATCTTTCAGTCTGAAGCGCCGACGGCCATGATCCAGGCAGTACGCGCCGTCGTCCACGGCAACGAAACGCCGAAAAAGGCCTTTGATCTTTACAATACGCTGAAAAACAAAAATGAAGGTCGCCTACTGGTATAACAACCGGGATATCCGGATAGAAGAGGTCCCAACCCCACGGCCGGGGCCGGGAGAACTCCTCGTGAAGGTGATTTCCTGCGGCATATGCGGAAGTGACATCGTCGAGTGGTACCGGCTGCCGAGGGCGCCGCTCGTTCAGGGCCATGAGATCGGCGCCCAGGTGGTTGCTGCCGGCGATTCGGTAACGAAATTTAAGCCGGGAGACAGGGTTTTCGTTGCGCCCAAGGTCCCCTGCATGGAATGCTCATACTGCAAAGACGGGCATTATCCCCAGTGCTCGGAGGTAAAGGTCAGGCTGCCGGGCGGTTTTGCCGAATATATCCTGGTCCCGGAGACCCTGGTGAATAAGGGCGCCTATCTTTTGCCCGAGGCCCTGACATACGACCAGAGCACCTTCATCGAGCCTCTTGCATGTGTTGTCAGGGCGCAGAGGCTTGCCGGGGTGCGAGAAGACCGTACGGTCTTCGTGGCCGGCTGCGGGATGTCGGGACTCCTCCATGTAAAGCTTGCAAAGTCGAGGAAATGCAGGGTAATAGCAACCGACATCAATCGAAACAGGCTGGCGTTTGCCAAGCGGGTCGGGGCGGACATAACAATCCATGCGGCCGAAGATATTTCCCGGCGCCTGGCTGACGAAAAAATCGGAAAGCCGGACGTCATTATATTGTGCACTTCGGCCCTTTCCGCCGCGGAACAGGCATGGAAATGCGTGGACAAAGGCGGCGCGGTCGTCTTTTTTGCCGTTCCGGGACCTGATAAGGAAGTGACCGTCCCGATAAATGATTTTTGGACAAAGGAGATAAGGATACTTACTTCTTACTACTGCGGGCCGCCCGACATAGAGGAAGCGATAAAACTGATTGAATCCGGCGAGATACAAGTGGAGGACATGATCACGCACAGATTAGGGCTCGAAGATATCGCAAAGGGCTTCGAACTGGTGCTCGATGGGACAAAATCCATCAAGGTGATCATCCGGCCCAACGATCCAGCCGCCTGAGACGCAATGCCCGAAAGCGTCTCTTGTTTTGTGACTAAAAAAGGAATCATTGCATGGCATTTCAAAAGGGAAAGATAACTCCGGAATTCGAGAAGGCACTTGAAATTGGCCGCCCGCCTAACATCGTTCGGCTTTTTCCCCATTCCAAAGCGCTGATAGTGAGCGGCAAGGTGATAGACCGCGCGCTTATGGCCAAGGGCAAGGCGATAGCTATCGCGGCGAACGGCCGCAATTATTGGGCCATTCGAGGATCGCTCATGGCCGCGCAGCGTGCAAATGCGGCCATCATCGTGGAAATTGCCAAATCAGAGGGCGGCGCCAAGGCATACTGCGCCACTACTCTTTGGAACCTCGCAATGCAGGTGGACGCGATCTGCAACGAGTTGGGGATCACGGTGCCCGTGGCAGTCCATGCCGATCATTACGGGATTCAGAGCGCCAAGGACGTGGAAACGGCCAAAATCGAAATCCCATCTATATTCGATGCCGGCATAACCTCGCTAGCCATCGATGCCTCACATCTTCCCGATGACGAAAACCTTCTGGCCAATATCGCCCTCACACCCTACTTTCCCCGGTGGGCCGGCTATGAGACTGAAGTGGGTGAAATCAAAGGAAAAGAAGGGCTTTCAACGGTTGAGGAGGCGCTCTATCTCATCCGGGGTCTCAATGCCCATGGGATTTTTCCGGACTGGATCGCCCTCAACAACGGCACGACGCACGGCATCGAGGCCAGCGAGTCGGGCATCCAGGTCCCGCTCACCGTGGAAATCCACAATGCCCTGGCCAAGTACAATATATCGGGCGCCCAGCACGGCACTTCGGGCAATGACTCAAAGCGGCTGCAAAAGATCGCCCGGGAGACGCGGACCACCAAGGCAAATGTTGCCACCGCTCTTCAGATGCTCAGCTGGGGAGTGAAGGTGAATGAATACGGCAACGCCTACCTGGATGAGAACGGAGAATTTGTCAAGCTCCCCGGCCAGGGGGTCGATGACCGCGTTTGGGCCGAAATGGTGGCATACGCCAATGAGAAGGGTCTTAAGAAGGGGGACTACAAGAAACTGAACCTCCCGCTTGACAACAAGCTCCACGGCCAGGCACGCGAGATACGGGAAAGAATGACGAAAAACGTGGAAGATTTTGTATACGGACTGCTTGCCGAGGTATTCAACGCAAAGGACACCGCCCCTCTGGGCATCGAGGCCATTCTCAAGGCCGGTTCATACGACTTGGGGCCAAAATCCACCCGGATCGAAGATCCCGCGCAGTGGACCGAGGACAAGATTCGCGAGATGGCGAAAAAGAAGTTAAAAAGCGGGAAGACATATGAAGATTAGATGACATTGAGAAAAGAATCGGGTTAGCAACAGAGATAACCTGCTCCCTTTCTCGGTTCCGGCTCTTGTGCTATAGTTTCAGTGAATTCAACGCCGACCGCAAGACATGGCCTTGGGGAAATCCGTAATCAGAAGTTGAGTGAGGTCCTATGGAAAGAATCATCAAT
>OMSV01000076.1 GCA_900290385.1 Syntrophobacter sp. SbD2
GCATGGAAACCTTGTGTTTGGTCATGAATCCAAGGTTCATCATGTACTGATCGAGCCTCTTGACACCTTCAGCAGTGAATATACCGGACAGGATCGGCAATCCTTTCAGATCTTCGAACGGCCCGCTCAGATCGCTCATAAAAAGGCCGACCCCTGAGCCGTCATGACCCTCCCGCATCACATCGAGGGCGCGCATTGCCAAAATAGGTGACTGAGGCTCGTCACTCGTTAACGAGATCAAACGGCACATTACGCTCTTCTCTCCTTGAAAAATATGCTCCCCCGTTCCGAGAGAGCACAATCGTTAGTTGCTTCGGTCAGGCATATGACCTGTGGAAACCCTGGCGGGAAACTGTATTCAACTGGTTTTACCGTGGCCTGTCAGGATACCGGTCCGGACTGGAATTAGTTTCACTTTAAGGTTTCGCATCCGCTTTGGTTTATACCCTGCTATCCGCAATTATAATATTACCAAAATAATCCACCTCTTACCAAGTGAATTTCATGCACTTACTCAGAAAACCACCAAATTGACACGGATAGATAACAAGATTGACCGAAAAAGTATAGGGGCAGTTTTGCGACGGGGAGGCAAAAAAAGCCTGAAAAACCTATTTGTTAAGAAAGTCAAATTGGAGAGGAGAGCGCAAGACTTCCCACACCCCTTTTTGCCGGATCACCCCGTGCGAGAACGCCAGGTAGCTGTACTTCCCATAATGAGTGATCTTGCGGGCCGCCGTCAGGACCGAGTCGGAAGATGTCCCTGAAACGGGAAGATATAGTGCCGTGATTCCGGCCCCCCGATTGGACTCATTGAAAACCAGAAATAGGCAGTCGGCGCCGGAAAGCCCTTTAACCGAAAATTTTTCCTCAGAAAGTGTCACATCTTCCGGAGAAGATAAAAAAAATGACTTAAGCTTTTCAGACCGGGGGAGGCCAAAAAACAGGAAGTCCCCCTGTTTACTCATTTTCATCTCCGCCTCTTCTTCGCTCGTTATCCGGGCGCCTGCATGACCCAGACCCTCAAGCAAGAGTTTAAAGGCTTTTACGGCCTCCCGAGGACTGCCGTCGCGCAGCACAGCCGTCAGACTTTTTGACCCCTTGACGCTGTTTACAGTGCATGGGACCTCCTCGGGGTCAAGAAGCCGGAAGATGTTTACATCCGGGTCTGCGATCAGCTTTTGAGGCGGTGGCGAGCCGCCACTGCCGGTTTGCGCACTTGCAGAATCGCCGCGTTGGGCTGGCGCAGCTGAAGGTTTGAGTGCCGATCCTGTCCGCGGCGACCCGATGGCAAAAGAAGTCGAGCCGCCTTTGATTCCGATCCTTGTATCGAGTCTTTGAGTTGGGGAAATCTTCAGCGCGACCGTTATATCCAAATCATACCATGGAGGGTCCTGGTCAAGAGATCCCGTCGCCTGCCAACCGGAAGCATCCGATTTGAGCTGCACATCACGGAGCTTCAGAACAGGGGCGCCGCTTCGCGCAACCCATTGATCGAAAAACTCTTTGGCTTCTGCGGGGTCCCAGCCTCCGGTCCTAACGAAGACATCCCGGAAATCCTCCCATGAAGTCCTGACAAACAGCCGTTCTTTGTATATCTGCCGCAGGCTGTTCCAAAAGGCGTCGTCTCCAAGCTTTTGCCGGATCATGTGAAAAACAAATGCTGCTTTCCCGTAGCCGACGGCCTTGGTGGCAGGGCTTGAACGGCTCTCGAAGAGCCGGAGCGGAAAATCGGCCCCCGATGCGGCAAACGTCGAATATTCCTGGAGAATTTGCTCGCGGTAAAGCCTGGCGTCTGCGGCGGATGACATCTCCTGGGAGAGGTAATCGGCGACATAGGTGGTCAAACCCTCGCACCAGTTACCGGAGGCGTAATCAACCAGGACGCCGTTGCCCCACCATGAATGAGCAATTTCGTGCCTGAGGCTGGTTTCCGGAATAAATGGAAGCCTGAGAACCGTGGCCCCCAGAAGCGTGTAGGAAGGAAACCCGTATCCGGTCGGGAAGAAATTCTCGACTATGGCGAATTTGGGGAAAGGGTACGGCCCGTGCAAACGCTCGTAAAACTCGATGTGTGAGACAGCGGCCGTAAGGTAGGTTTCTGAAAGCGCATCGTTTTCCGAAGTGAAGTATGTATAAACAGGCGGCGAGCCGCCGCGGCCGGGTTGCCGGCTTGCAAAATCGCCGCGCGG
>OMSV01000071.1 GCA_900290385.1 Syntrophobacter sp. SbD2
CCCTACATACAGAAATACTACGTAATCTACGATGCGGCTTCCGCTATCCAGGAAGCAAGACATCTGGCCGATCCCGATGATCTTATCTGTATTACCGGTTCACTCTATTTTGCCGGAGAGGTAAAACAAATTTTCGGGGAGCCTGCCCTGTGAGGAAAATCTTTATAAGATGCATGTTCTCAAAGGTCGCCCTGTTCTTTTGTTGTCTGGCTTTCATTGCCTGCGTGGCGAGCCATGCCCGGGCGGATGGCCCACAGCCGCTGCTTGGCGGGACGAAGATTGGCGAAACCGGTCAGGCTTCATGGACAATCCATGCCGACAAGCTGATGTATGACCAGGAAAAACAGCTCTACGAAGCCGAGGGAAATGTAAAGATCACTTCAACGGACAGGTTGATACAGGCCGACTATGCATCCATTAACAAACAAACCCAGCAGGTTGATCTCAACGGCAGAGTTACCGTTGTGTATGGGAGAAACTGGATCAAGGGCGAACACGTAATCTGGCGCCTGGACACCGAAAAGGGGTGGGTGGACTCTGGAATTCTGTATTTCGCCGAGAATAATTTCTTCGTTCAGGGAAGATCGATAACCAAACTCAGCCCTACCGAGTTTGACCTTAAGGAGGGGTTCGTAACCAGTTGCAACCCGGCCGATCCTGATTGGAAAATCCAGTTCAACTCGATGAAGGTGACCGTTGGCGGCACTGGTTGGGCCCATGAAGCTTCTTTTTGGGGCCGCAGCTACCCGGTCGCTTATATGCCATTGTTTGGCATGCCGGTTGAAACTGAGCGCCAGTCAGGGTTTCTGATGCCTGCGTATGGAATCTCAACCCTCAACGGGGTGGACATTGAAGCCCCTTATTACTGGGCCTTTCGGCCTGATATGGATGCTACCTTTTATGCCCGATATCTGGAGAACCGCGGGTTTATGGGAGGAGTCGAATACCGCATTAACAACCAGGAATTCGGCAAGGGTGACTGGGTGTTCAATTTTCTGCAAGACCATGCGAGCCAGGAGTTATTGTTGTCCCAGGGATATCCCTTCCAAACGGAGGACCGGTATTGGGTGCGAGGCAGGCAGGACATTACGCTGCCTTGGAATATAACGGCGAAAATAGATGTGGATTACGTGAGCGACCAGAATTTTCTCCAGGAATTCTCAACCGGATCGACTTCATATTTGCATAACAACGTGATGTTCGAAGCGGTTTCGGGCCGCGGCATCTTGAATGACTGGAACTCTATGGTTCGCGAATCCACCGCTTATTTTGAAAAGAAGGACGAATCCGCACTCCTCAGCCTAGACATTCGATACTGGGAAAATCTCCAGCCTCCCCCGAACACGGAAACGTTCCAGAAGACGCCGTCCCTCTCTTTTACAACGATCCCCAAGTGGGTTGACGACACGCCCTTCTATTACACTTTTCAGAGTTCGACCGTAAACTTCTGGGGTACACAGGGCGACACAGATCAGCGACTGGACGTCTATCCTCGATTATACTACCCCTGGCACTGGGGTAATTACCTGGACATCGAGCCCTCAGTGGGTCTTCGCGCCAACGCCTATGCGATCGAATGGGCGACAGGCAATTCCGGCAGTAACTTCGCCGTGCGCGAAATACCGGATTTCCAGCTGGAGATGAGTACACGCCTCAACAGGGAATTCAATGTGAATTTCTGGAACTTTACGGCCATTCAGAATTCCATTCGGCCGGAGATCTCATACGAGTACGCGAACCAGTCCACATACGGCACGATCCCTCAAATCGACCGGCTTGATCTTGATCAGTCCAGAAACGGCGTTCGCTACGGCTTCACGTCCTTCCTGACCGGAAAACAGGTGACTCCGGATGCTGCCGGACAGCCCATGACAACGTATACGGAAATGTTGCGATTACGCGTTTTTCAGTTCTTCAACGTGGAGCCGCCTCCGTTTGAGGACCCTTTACTTGACACATTCGATGTCATGAGGGAGGGATTTTCGCCGGTGGGGTTCAGGATAGATCTGACGCCCGGACAGTACATCACTGTCTCCTACGATTTGGATGTGGACTTGTCATCGTCTGGCCAGGGAAACGCTCAGGGCCTTTTTTTGAATTATGACAACCGCACCGGAAATATTGTCTCGCTCAGTTACCAGGATATTCCAAGCCTGCAGGTGGATGAAATTGCGGTCCAAACGACTCTTAAGACATACAAGAACATTTACTTAGAAACCTACCATGATTACTCCCTGGAAAATGGATTGATGTTCACGCAGGGATACGGGATCAGGTACATCCACGGCTGCTGGGGAGTGGGCGGCGGATTCGAACGGGTGGGCGGCGACAACCGTTTTGTCTTCACAATCGACCTGCTGGGGCTTGGCAGCCTGGGCCAGGCGAGCGCCTTTTTCGGCAGGCCGCTATTTGGCGAGGCCATACCCGGATATCAGCACCCCGAGACCTGGATTTATTCGAGGTAGCACGGGACCAACTGCGGCTTCCTGCCGGCTGGCTCGTGTAATTGCCGCTTCCGGCTTGACTCGATGTTTTTATTTGACAAGGGTTGCATATATTTGTATCATTCCCAGCTTACGTCAATTTTGTTAGATTTCGGAGTGGTGCACAATGAAAACGCAAAGCGCAAATTTCGAACCGCAAAAGCGCAAATGGATAGTGGTTGACGCCGAAAACCAGATCCTGGGCCGCCTGGCGAGTCAGATCGCGGTCCGCATCCGAGGCAAACACTTGCCCAATTTCACTCCGCACGTGGACGTGGGTGAATTCGTGGTCGTCGTCAACGCCGGCAAGGTCAGGCTGACCGGTGACAAATGGACCCAGAAGACATACTACCGCTACAGCGGCTATATGGGTGGAATGAAAGCGACAACCGCCCGCAAGCTCAACGAGCAGCACCCCGAACGGATGATCCGCCTTGCGGTCTGGGGAATGTTGCCCAAAAACCGGCTCGGCCGCAAACTCATTAAGAAGCTTAAAGTTTACACCGGCCCGTCCCATCCTCACGAGGCGCAACAGCCCCAGGACTTTAAACTTTTGGAGAAATACAGCTAGGAGACCCTTTTAAATGCCCGAACAACGCTTTTATGCCACAGGTAAAAGAAAGACCTCAATCGCGCGGGTTTGGCTTCAACCCGGAACCGGTCGCATAGTTATAAACAAAAAGCCGGCCGAGGCGTATCTGGACAGGGAAACGAATCTCAATGTGCTTGGGGGAGGAATTTCCGGCCAGGCAGGGGCCATTCGGCACGGTATTTCCAAAGCGCTCCTGGAACTCAATCCTGAATACAGAGAGGTCCTCAAACGGGCCGGTTTCCTTACCCGCGACTCGCGCGTCAAGGAACGCAAAAAATATGGCCGCAAGAGCGCCAGAGCACGCTTCCAGTATTCGAAGCGCTAATACCGTTAAGGGCGGGTCAAAACCCGCCCCTGTGACGTAAATCTTTCCGCTTTTTTCCTGGGTCGATTTGTTCATAGGGGCAACCGAAACCGATTTTTCGGATTGAATATGGGGCGCTGCACAGGGGTGCACGCGCCCTTGATTTTTATAAAGGGGAAATATCATGCTCAGGGTCGCCATTGCCGGTGCATCCGGGTACACTGGATTTGAGCTGCTGCGAATACTGTGCGCTCATCCATCGGTCCGGGTCTCCATAATCACCTCCAGGCAACAAAAGGGACAGAGAATTGACGATTTCTACCCGGCCCTCAAGCGCCATTGCGATCTGGTCTTCGAAGACACCGACCCCGAAAAGCTTGCCGCGTCAGCCGATCTGGTCTTTACAGCACTGCCGCACCAAGCCTCCATGGACATAATTCCGAGTCTGCTGGATCGAGGGGTCAGAGTTGTGGACCTGAGCGCGGATTACCGGCTGAGGGACCCTGAGGTTTATGCCAAGTGGTATTCGGCGCACAGGACCCCGGAGCTTCTCAAGGAGGCTGTTTACGGCCTTCCCGAGCTATATCGCGATAAAATCCGGACCGCTCGCCTGGTCGCCAATCCCGGCTGCTACCCGACCAGTGTTATTCTCGCCTCAGCACCGCCGCTTTGGCGAGGGCTCATTGATCCCGAAACGATAATCGCAGACTCCAAATCGGGGGTCACGGGGGCCGGGAGAGGTATGGACCTGGGCGTGCATTTCTGCGAGGTCAACGAGGGCCTTAAGGCATACAAAGTGGCCGAGCACCGCCACACGCCTGAAATAGAGCAGGAGCTGAGCGTTCTGGCCGGAAGAGCGCTCATCGTCAATTTTACCCCGCATCTTGTCCCGATGAGCCGCGGCATTCTGAGCACGGTTTACTCCAATTTGAAAGAAGCAGTGGGGAGCGCGGACGTGGAGGAGGCCTTCCGGAGCTTTTACATGGATGAGCCTTTCGTCCGCCTCGGTAATCGTGAGCATCTGCCCGTTTCGCTCCAGGTTAGGGGCAGCAACTACTGTGACCTCGGCTGGCGTGTGGATGAGCGGACTCGCAGGCTGATCGTTATCTCCGTTATTGATAATCTCACCAGGGGCGCATCCGGACAGGCCGTTTGCAATATGAACATCATGTGCGGCTTGCCGGAGGACACCGGGCTCAAAGAAGCACCCTGGCAGCCATAAAGAGCAGTGAACAGTGAATGGCCGGGGCGGGGAGATTGAAGCATGAGACAGGGAAATGATTTTTCTGTTCACTCCCCTCCCTTCACTCTTCAATCTCCTGAGCGCAACATAAAACTGGTGCTGGAATACGACGGCTCCGGATATCATGGATGGCAACGCCAGGTGGGATCACTTTCTATCCAGGAAGTTATCGAGTCGCGCCTGGGGGTCATGCTTGGCAACAGGGTGGGGATTCGCGCGTCGGGCCGCACCGACGCCGGGGTGCACGCAAGGGGTCAGGTGGTTAATTTCCACGCACGCACAAACCTCACGCCCGATGAGATCCTGAAGGGTCTAAACAGCCTTCTTCCGGGCGACATCGTCGTTTTGAACTCAGAGGAGGTCGACCACTCTTTTCATGCACGCTTTTCAGCCGTGAGCAAGGTCTACGAATATCACATTCTGAACCGCCCGGTCCCATCTGCGCTCCTGCGCAACTACGCATGGCACGTTCGCAGGCCTCTTGCCGTGGAGCCGATGCGGGAGTGCCTGAAAATGATTTGCGGGCAGCATAACTTTTCTGCTTTCATGGCAGCCGGGTCACAGGCATCCTCGACCGAGCGAAACATCCTGAGGGCTGAAGTCGCGTGGTCGCGGCCCGGCATGCTGAAGTTCACCTACGAAGCTAACGGCTTCCTGCGGCGCATGGTCAGGAACCTGACGGGCACAATAGTTGATGTCGGACGTGGAAAATGGACAGCCGGGGACTTCGAGCGCATCATCGGCAGCGGTGATCGCAAGCAAGCCGGGATGACCGCTCCGGGGCATGGTCTCTATCTGATTTCAGTCAATTACCAGCAGAGCGGCAGATAATCTCACCAGAGGTAATAAAATGAAATTATCCGGAAGAATCAGCAGAATGAAACCCTCAGCCACCCTGTCAATCAATGCCAAAGCCAAGGCGCTAGAGCGAAGCGGCGTCGGCATAA
>OMSV01000074.1 GCA_900290385.1 Syntrophobacter sp. SbD2
TGGCGCGCCGCGGTACCCGCTGAATGGGCAATCCTGTTCTCAACCGGGCGCAGGAAGACGAAGTGCCGCTTTGCCTGGGGCGCTCCACTCACTCTGCTCACAACCGCTATCTCGTCTGTAGGAATTCCCGTGAGACGCCCCGCGAGCTCGTCCGGGTTCCCGATGGTTGCGGAAAGTAAAATGAACCTGGGGCTGCTGCCGTAGTGGGAGCAAATCCTGCGGAGCCTGCGAAAGACCTGGGCGACATGGCTCCCAAAAATCCCGCGGTAGGTGTGCATTTCGTCAATGATAACATATTGGAGTCTTTTCCAGAATTGCTCCCATTTATTGTGGAAAGCCAGCAGGGCGTAATGGAGCATATCCGGGTTGGTTAAAAGAACATGGGGATGGCGCTGCCGGATCTTGGCCCTCTGGTAAGGAGTGGTGTCTCCGTCGTAGATGCACGATGTCAAGGGGTAACCCCCTTCGGGGTCCGGAAGGGCGGCAAAGAACTCTTGTAACGAGTCCAACTGGTCGTGGGCAAGCGCCTTGATCGGAAAGAGGTAGAGCGCGCGCCGTTCCGGGTCGCCGATCAGCGCCTCGGCGACGGCCAGGTTGTAGATGAGGGATTTTCCGCTCGATGTCGGCGTGGACACGACGGTATGGCGGCCTGAGCGGATGTGATCGAGAGCGAGTGCCTGGTGACTGTAAAGAGCGGATATCCCGAACTTGAGCAGCGCGTCTTCGATGGCTTCCGGGAGCGGAGATGAGAGTTTCCCGAAGACAGGCGCCTGAGCAGGGAATTCGGCATGATGGGCAATTTCGAAATCCCTTAGTCGATCGTTCAAAAGCCTTTTCAAAAAGCGCTGAATCACTGCGAAATCCGGCTAAAAGGTCCTGATGCTGGATGGTGGGTCATTGCACACTTAGTAAAGCCACTTTAACCCAAAAAGCAAACGGTGTTCAAGCCGGAAGTCGGAGAACGCAGACGCGGGGATGCGGGGTACGAACTCGACGCTCCGCGTGACGGGGCGGGAGCGGGAGGTCTTATCGCGTCTTCGGCTGAAAAATTTGCATGCCGGGCGAGCAATCCTCCATCTGGATTCCGGGACAAAAGTCCTATATTATAAGTAGAGTCACTCGAGGAGAGTCTTTAGCCGGTTTGAGTTCAAGGTTGCGCAACTGACTACACAAAAGTGCAAAGGGAGGAAAACATGGACCTCAAGGAAGCGGTGAAAAAAATACACTGGCTTGGCCATGATGCGATCCGCATAGACGGAAGCACGGTGGTGCAGCTGGATCCCTTCCAGATTTCGGTCACAAAGCCCGCTGACCTTATCATGATCAGCCACGATCATTTCGACCACAACTCACCCGAAGACGTGGCCAAAATCCAGAAAAAGGATTCCGTCATAGTAACCGATGCTGCTTCGGCCAAGAAACTCAAGGGCGAAATAAAGGTGGTGGCCCCCGGCGCCAAGCTGAGCGTCAAAGGTGTTCCTACAACACCAACAAAGACTTCCATCCCAAGGCCGCAGGTATGCTCTCCTTTGTCTTCAAAGTGGATGGCGTCCGATATTATCACGCGGGCGACACGGATTTTATTCCTGAGATGAAAAAGCTTGACGTGGATATCGCGTTTCTGCCCGTATCAGGAACTTATGTCATGACGGCCGATGAAGCTGTACAGGCGGCAAAGGCGATCAACCCGAAGATCGCGATCCCGATGCACTATGGCGCAATAGTAGGCTCGGAGGATGACGCCATGAAATTCAAAAAGGCCCTGGAGGGCCAGATTGAGGTCGTGATACTGCAGAAAGAGACTTAGTAAAACTGATAACGTCAACAGGGTGNNCGGCGGAGGCCGGAATCCAGAGCTTTTTTGAACTATCTGATTTTTAAAGCAAAACACTGGACCACGACCTTCGTCGGGGTGACGGCCCCACGGGGTTTTTACTGCAAAGTGGAAATGCAATCCTTTTTCATCACCCTGCTCAACACTGGAAAGGTAATCTCTCAGACCGGGGCCGGGAGGGACTTGCGTACCTCCCCGGTACTGTTGGGACCGATTCAACCTGTTCGGACTGTCCTCCCCGAGCTCCCGGTCATCTTCGTGAATGGATTGCTTTGCAACACACCATCTTTCGGCATTAATGCACGATCTCCCAGTTTGACTCGAACGTGTTATCCAGAGCTGTGTAAGTGTAACCCAACATTTTCCCTGTACCTGGAGTTTTCCCCTCGCGGATTTTCCAGTACCGGAGGTAAATAGCCGGAACCAGCCGGCTGTGTCCCGAAGTTGGATCGTCTGCAGAGTGCTCCCACATCTCCCTTTTTTCCATGACCCGCC
>OMSV01000070.1:0-12310 GCA_900290385.1 Syntrophobacter sp. SbD2
AGACCCCCACCAGGTTTAAGGAGATATTGCCCATCGAGGTTGCAAGACTGTCCTGGGTAACGAGCAGCGACTGCTGGGCGGAGAGGACGGTCGTAAAATCCGTGCTGCCCTGGCTGTACTGAATGAAAGCCAAATCCATGGAATGCTTTGCCGCCGTTGCACTAAGCGCAAGGCTTTCCGCGCTTTCCTGGTACCGCAGAAACCCTGCCAGAAAATCTTCGACCTCCTGTTGCGCCTTCAACACCGTGTTTTGGTAGGAAAGCAAAAGCTCCTGAAAACGCGCATCCTGCGCTCGAACGTTATTGGTTATCCTGCCGTAGTTAAGAATGTTCCATTGAACAGACGGACCGGCGCTTGCCGCCGCCGCTGCGATGTTGAACATTTCTGTGAGCCTGGTTCCTGCATAGGTCGTTGACTGAAGGCCCAAAGTGCCCCCAAGTGAGAAAGCGGGAAACAGGTCGGCTTTGGCAACCCCGATTTGAGCACACTGCGCTGCAGCCTGAAGTTCTGCGCTGCGAATGTCAGGACGGCGCCTGAGCAGGTCGGCGGGAATCCCGACAGCAACCTGGGGTGGAGGAACTGGAATCCCCGTGGGGCCGGCGAGAACATCCGAAAGGTTATCCGGAGGAATGCCAATCAGCACGCACAGCGCGTCTTTGTTCTGCCTGAGCTGTGCCTCCAGGACCGGGATAGCTGCCTTAGTGTTGAAAAGAATCGTTCTTGCCTGTTCGACGTCACGCTCGGAGGTTGTGCCCCCGTGGAAACGGGCTTCTGCTATCTTGAGGCTTTCTGTCTGAACTTTCAGGTTTTCCCGCGCGATATCTATTTTCTTCTCGAGGGTCCTTATCTGAGTGTAAGCATTAGCCGCATCGGCAGTGAGACTCACGAGCGCGCTGTCATAATCGGCAACGGTTGCCCGAAGGGTTGCGTCGGCCGATTCGACTGCTCTTCTGAACCTTCCCCAGAAATCAAGCTCCCAGGCTACGTTCAAGTTCATCTGGTCCTGCCAGAAACTGCTTTGGACGGGGATCCCTTCTGAAAGAGACGCAGCAGATGAAGCAGAATATACGCTGTCCCTGTTGAACGCCACCGACGGGTTAAACTGCTGAGTTTGAGGGTAAAGTTTTCCCACCGCAATGCCGAGCTGGGCACGGGCTTCCAGAACTCTGAGAGCGGCAATTCTTAACGACAAATTTTCACGATAGGCCCTGTCAATTATGCGGTTCAGAGTCGGATCGCCGAACGCTTCCCACCATGCGCGGTAGTTTGCCGGCTCGCTTTTCACACGTTCATCAGCGGCTTCCAGCCAGTTTGATGAAACTGAAGCCGCCGGAGGCTTGAAATCCGGCCCAACCTTGATGCAGCCCCCCATTAATAAGGAAATTGCAACCAGCATAAACGACAGGAAAACAGTTTGCCTCTGAGATGTCATAACCTTAGACTTTTAATCCGAAGCGATTGGCCTCAACGGTTCAGAGCGCTGAGCAGGGATTGCCCGGCTCTCTTGCGCTGATCTTGTCCGAGGGCTGATCAGAGTTTGCCACAGGCGGCAATAATACAAGGAATTGGATGCAGGACAAGTTAAAAAGAAGACCATCCGATTAATTTTCTTTCCGGGGCCGGCGATCCGGCCTCAGAAATAATTCAATAAGCTATTGAATCAATTTTAAAGAGCAGTTTCATTTGGTCTATCTGATCGACAGACTTATAATCGCAGTTTGGGGTGTCGCGTCTTCGAGTTGCGTCACTTGTGATTAGAAAACAATCGGGGCGGGGAAAATATTCGGTGAGAGGCGGTTTGGCAAATAGAATTCTGAGCACGGTCTCGAAGGATTCTTATGGAGGGGGCTCGTGGCGGTCGATCGGGCTGCTCAAAACTTACTTCAAGGGGCATCTTTTCAGGCTCGCAGGGGGCTTTTTGGCCCTTGTTCTGGTTGACCTGCTTCAGCTTTTTATTCCCCGCGTTGTCAAGTACGCGGTGGATTCGCTCCAAAAGGGCGTTGCGACCACGCTTGAACTGTCTAAGTACGGACTCTATATCGTTTTGATCGCGCTTGCGATTGCAGGTTTTCGATATATTTGGCGGCAGCTTATCCTTGGATTTTCACGCATTGTTGAAACAGGCCTGCGAAACAGGTTGTTCTCGCATATGCTTACCCTCGATAAGGCATTCTTCCAGAAGACCACGACGGGTGAGGTAATGGCCCTTGCGACCAACGATCTTTCTGCGGTGCAGCTTGCTACCGGGATGGGGGTCGTCGCTTTTGTGGATGCGGTTTTCATGGGGCTGGCAGCGTTTGGTTTCATGTTATACATTCACCCGCTTCTGACTGTTATAGCCCTTGGACCGATGCCCATCCTCGCTTTTTTGACAAGGACACTGTCATCCCGCCTGCATGGAAGGTTCAAGAAAGTCCAGGAACAGTTTTCGGTTCTGACTGAATTTGTCCGCTCAACGCTGTCCTCCATTCGCCTGGTAAAAGCCTACAACCAGGAGGAACATCAAGTCCTGCGCTTTGCCCAAATGGGTGAAACTTATGTGAGCAACAATCTCAAACTGGCTTTTGTCTACGGAATGCTTTTCCCGATATCGGGCTTCATTGCGAACTTCAGCATGCTGCTGGTGTTGGTTTTCGGGGGACGCCTGACTATAGCCGGAACTATTACGGCTGGGGATTTGGTCGCCTTCATAAGTTATCTTTTTATAATGACCTGGCCGATGATGGCCATGGGCTGGGTGGCGGACCTGTTCCAACGCGGAGTTACCTCGCTTTCCCGGATCGAAGCGGTGATGACCGTTAGACCTTCTCTTTGCGAACGAGACGCCGCGCCCTCTGTGTCGATCAGCCGGGGTGAAATCCGTGTAAAAGATCTGTCCTTCAGATACCCCGAACAATCCGAACTGAGTCTCAAGAGAATAGACCTCCATATTCCCGGGGGAATGTTCCTCGGAATTGTGGGCCGAACCGGGGCAGGAAAAACAACTTTATGCAATCTGCTGGCGCGGCTTTTTGCCGTTCCGGACGACCGCCTTTTTTTCGATGGTTTCGATGTAAATTCCGTCTCGATCAGTTCGGTAANNGCCGGAGGCTTCCATCGAGGAGATCGAAAAAGTTGCGAGGGCCGCCGCCATTCATGACGAAATAGCCGGCATGCCACGAGGATATGAAACCAGAATAGGGGAGAAGGGGATAAAACTTTCCGGCGGCCAGCGGCAGAGAATCGCTATAGCGCGGGCGCTCCTTTTAAGCCGGCCCGTAATTATGATTGACGATGGTCTTTCAGCCGTGGACATGGAAACAGAGCACGCGATAATCCGTTCTATTGCTTCCTACCTTGAAGGGCGGACCTGCATAGTCGTGTCCCACCGCATAGCGCCGCTGGCCGACGCCAACCAAATCGTGGTAATGGAAAAAGGACAGATTGTGGACATGGGGCCGCACAATGAATTAGTCGAGCGAAACGCCTTCTATTCAAGCACCTACAGGCATCAAACATTGAGTGGGTATGCTGAGGACAGCGTCACCGGCGATCAACAATGACTAACGATCAGGAAATTCTAGAGGACGAACAAAAACGGTACCTGAGCGACTTCAAACTGTGGGGGCGGCTGCTCGAATTCATAGTTCCCCAGTGGAAGTGGGTCCTTACCGCAGTTGGCCTTGCCTTTATCATTACAGCCGCAAGTCTTGTGTGGCCGAGGCTCGTCCAATTGGCGATCGACAAGTATATCCTCAACAATTCCCTGCCCCTCGATGCGCGGCTGAACGGGGTGACCTGGATCGCTCTGCTTTTCCTGGCAGTTATCGCGGCCGGGTTCGTGGCGAATTTTTTCCAGGTTATCGCCCTCGAATGGGCCGGTCAAAGAATGATGCACTCTTTGCGCCAGGGTCTGTTCAACCATGTCATCCGGTTGAACCTCTCGTTTTTCAGCGCCAACAGGGTAGGCAGGCTGGTTACCCGGCACACAAACGATATCCAGAACATGTACGAGATGTTCACATCGGTCATCATTACTCTTTTCAACGAGGGAGTCAGGCTTGTCGGCATCCTTTTTGTCCTGTTCTGGATGGATTGGAGACTTTCGCTGCTTCTTGCTCTCACTTTTCCCGTGATGATCCTTATAACGCTGACTTTCGGCAAGCTGAGCCGGCAGGCTTTCCGCAAAATACGCTCTCACCTTGCTGGAATTAACGCGTTTTTGCAGGAAGCGATCTCGGGGATGTCGGTTGTTCAGATTTTTCTGCGCGAAAAAGACGTGCGGGAGCGTTTCTCCCGCTTGAACGGAAAATATTTTGAGGCGGCGATGTACCAGATTCGGGTATTCAGTATTTTTGTGCCGCTAATCGAGGTCATGAGTTCGGTTACGCTCGCAATGATCATATGGTACGGCGGGGGCCGGGTCCTGGGAAACTACATGACGATAGGAGTCCTCACCGCTTTCATTTCTTACATGCGCCTTTTTTTCCAGCCCATTCGCGAGTTTTCTCAAAAATACACGATAGTGCAGTCGGCGATGACCTCTGCAGAGAGGATTTTCCAACTGCTTGAAGAAAAGGATTGCATCCCGCAGGTAATCGATCCGGTGAGGATAGACAACATCAGGGGGCACATCGAGTTTCGCAATGTGGTGTTCTCGTATGAGACAGGCAGGCCGGTCCTGAGAAACATCTCCTTCGAAGTGGAGCCGGGCCACACTTTTGCCATTATCGGAGTAACGGGATCGGGAAAGACTACTATCATAAATTTGCTGGAAAGGTTTTACGACCCGCAGCAGGGAAGCATACTGTTGGACGGCGTGGATCTCCGCAGGCTAGAGCCGCACTGGTTGCGGGAGCACTTTGGGCTGGTGATGCAGGATATTTTCATAGTGCCTGGATCTATCAGAGAAAATATACTGCTTGACCGTGAGCTGTCTGAAGCCGAGATTGGCCGGATCGTGAGTCTCTCGCAATTGGAAAGCCTGGTGCAACGCCTTCCACTGGGACTCGACACAACAATAGGGGAGGGCGCCATGGATCTCTCAGCGGGTCAGAAACAATTGCTGGCGTTTGCGAGAGTTCTGGCGCGAGACCCTAAAATCCTTATTCTGGATGAGGCAACTTCAAATGTGGATACAGAAACGGAGATGTTGATCGAGAAGGCAATCAGGGCGGTCATGGCAAACCGGACGAGCATCATAATCGCTCACCGGCTATCCACTATCAGACGGGCAAATCAGATCGTTATCATCGAGCAGGGGCAGATAGTTGAGCAGGGGACCCACGAAGACCTGATGGAGAAGGCCGGCCTTTACCATCACCTCCAGATGCTCGAAAACACCATCTCCGTCGAGCAGGAGCAGGTGCCTTACGGATCCTGAGTGTCAGGACTTCCGAACTTCATCGCACCTCTGTAGTTGAAGCAGCCTTATAAGGCTGCCCAAAACACTAATTTTGGGAAAGATCATGTCGCTACTCGACAAGCTGTTCGGGCGACCGCTCGCGTCGTCGGAAGCCCAGAAGGAAAAAATCAACGCATGGACCGGCGTGCCGGTGCTGGGATTGGATGCCCTGGCCTCCACCGGGTATGGTCCTGAGGCCGGGCTTACCATCTTGTTGCCCCTCGGTTTGCTCGGATTGCAATACTTCCCGATTATCCTCCTAGTGATCGTAATGAAGCTCCTGACCCTCTATCTGTCATATCGGCAGACTATTGCCGCCTATCCGGGCGGCGGCGGCGCGTATACTGTCGCCAGCGATAATCTCGGCATAAATATGGGTCTGTGGGCGGCGGTTATGTTGCTCTTGGATTACCTTCTGAATGTCTGCGTCGGCATTGCCGCAGGGATAGGCGCGGTGGTCTCGGCCATCCCGATGCTCCAACCGTACACGCTGGAGCTCTGTCTCCTGGTTCTGCTGACTCTGACTATTATCAACCTGCGCGGGGTTCGCCAAACGGGCCTGGTTTTCATAGTTCCCGTAATAGTGTTTGTAGTGTGCCTGGGGTTCACCCTTGTCCTCGGATTGCTCAGCACCTGGCTAAACGGCGGCCATCCCCAACCGGTCGTACCGCCGCCGGCAATCCCGCAGGCGACCGCCACGGTGACCTCCTGGCTGCTCCTGTGCGCCTTCGCCAACAGCGCTACGGCGCTGACCGGCATCGAGGCCGTAAGCAACGGGGTGCCCCTTTTTCGCGAACCCGCCGTGCCCAATGCCCAGCGGACCTTGACAGTGATTATGTTAATACTTGCCCTGTTCCTGCTGGCCATCGGCTATCTCGTTCCCCACTATCATATTGGCGCGATGGATGAGGCACAGCCGGGCTATCAGACCATACTGTCGCAACTGGTTGCGGCCGTAGCGGGCCGGGGAGTATTCTACTACGTATCCCTGGCCGCTATCTTCATTGTCCTCACCTATTCGGCTCAAACCAGCTTTACGGACTTTCCCAGGGTCTGTCGGTTGCTGGCGGAGGATGGTTTCTTGCCGCCATATTTCGCCAACGCCGGTCGGAGGTTGGTTTTTTCGCATGGAATTATCTTCCTCTCCGTCTGTTCCGGCCTGCTGCTGATCGCCTTCCGAGGCTTGACCTACGCATTGATTCCGTTATTTGCCGTGGGGGCCTTTGGGGCCTTTCTATTCTCCCAGGCCGGCATGGTGGTGCACTGGCTACGCAAACGGGGGCGGGGATTCCGAATTGCGCTGGCATACAACGCCCTGGGCGCTGTGACTACAGCAGCCGCCCTGGTGGTTATCATCGCAGCGAAATTCATGGAAGGCGCATGGATGACGGTAATCTTCGTGCCCACACTTGTGTTTTTACTTCAGGCAATCAAACGCCACTATCAAAAAGTCTCGCGAAAAGTGGACAAGCCTTTAGAACTGCAGGCTGCAAAATTGCAACACCCCATCGTGATCATTCCGATCTACTGTTGGGACCGCGTCGCCGAGAGGGCCGTGCGGTTCGGTTTGCTACTCTCAGACGAGGTCATTGCTATACATGTGAGCACAGATGAGGATGATCAGCAGCTGCTCAGGAAACTCTGGACCGAGAAGGTCGAGAAACCGGCAAAAGCCGCAGGTTTTGCTGTTCCTCGCCTCGAGATCATTTCTTCACCCTATCGCCGGATCGACCAACCGATTTTAGATTTTGTTCAAGAAACCAGAAAAAAGAACCGGAACCGGCTCATTGCAGTGATCCTGCCCCAATTGGTCGAGCCGCACTGGTATCAATACGTGCTGCACAATTTGCACGCCGCGTGGCTGCGGACCTCGCTATTTCTGCAACGTGACCAATACACAGTGGTGGTCGATATTCCGTGGTATTTGCAGGATTAGGCGGCAGACCCGTTAACAAGATCAGTTATCGGCCCCGATAGCCGATTTCGACCGGTATACGGACCCTAATGCTATCGCCGCTATTAATTTCTCATAAATATGTCTAGCCGGAATGTTTAAAGCACCGGCACGCCGCCGCTCAACATGAGACCAGTCAAAAGGGCCAGAACATTTTGATCAGAAACGGAGCCAGTCCCACCACCAGCAAGCTTAGAGGTAAACCCAGACGCCAATAATCCCCGAATGCGTAACCTCCGGGCCCCATAACCAGAGTGTTGGCCTGATGACCGATCGGGGTAAGAAACGAAGATGAAACCCCCACCGCAACTGCCATCAGGAATGGATCGACCGACGCCCCGAAACCTTGTGCGATGCCTATGGCGATTGGCGCCATGACCATGGCGGCAGCCGTATGATTGATGATGTTCGACAAAAGCAACGTGCCGGCCAGGACGACACCAAGCGAAACAACATGCGGCAGTTGGCCGGCAACCGGCAAGAAAGCGTTAGCGATAGATCGGGTAATGCCTGAGCTTTGCATTGCTTCGCCTACCGGAATGAAAGCGCCTAACAGGACAATTAAGGGCCAATCGACGTTTTCGTATAGCTCGCGGGCGTTGATGATTCCGCATAGGACCATTAAAACGGCTCCGGCGGTGAAGGCAACCTGCACCGGCAGTATCCCGAAGGCTGGCAGTAAAACGACTCCCGAAAAAATAAGTACCGCTGTCACGACCCGCGTCGGCTTGTCGATCCTCAACGAACGCTTGGCAAGGGGCAGACACCCCAACCTGTCAAGCACAGTCCCGAGGGATTCAGTGCCGCCTTGGAAAAGCAAGACATCGCCGGACTGCAGCCGGAATCCTGACAATCGCCCCTTGTGGCGATGACCTTGACGTGAGACGGCAAGCACATTGGCGCCATAGAAGCGACGCAGATTCATCTGGGCCAGTGTGCGGCCAACTAGTTGCGAGCCGGCTCCGATCACACCCTCTACCATACCGATCTCGGCAGATACCAGAAACTTCTTTGCCAGGTCCTTTTCAGCAGCGAGGACAAACTTGGAGGTCTCCAAGAGGGCCTTGAGAGAATTGGCGTCGGCCTCTACGATTAGTACGTCCCCCGCGCGGAGCGGTTCCAGGCGGGATAAAACGGGCAGACGGCGTTTTCCACGAACGATCCCAAGGATCAAGACATCTTCCTGCAAAGCTTTCTCAAGCTCACTTACCGTCTTTTTCACAAAGGGAGACTCCTTCGGTACCGCCACTTCAGTCAGGTAATCCGCAATCTCGAAAAGCTCATCCTTGCCGCCCTTGCTTCTGCGAACCGGCACAAGCCTCCAGCCGATCAACCAGATAAATACCAGGCCAGCCAAGGTGAGGCTCAGACCGACGGGGGTAAAGTCGAATAAGCCGAAGGGCTCTCCTGTTGCCTGTCGTCGAAATCCGGCCACGAGGATGTTGGCTGGCGTGCCAATCAGCGTAATGCAGCCTCCCAACAAGGACGCGAAGGCTATGGGCATGAGTACCTTAGATGGACTCTGTTCGTTCTTGCGAGCTAGCTGAATAGCGACCGGCATCATGATTCCGGTGGTTCCGGTATCATCCACAAATGCCGAGATAAAAGCTGTCACGCCGGTTATGACCGGCATCAAGAGCCTGTCTCCAAGGCCTGCCAGTGCTGCAGCCAATGCGTCAGCCGCCCCGGCGTTCCACATGCCGCGGCTCACGACCATAACCGCTGCTACCGTGATTACAGCAGGGTTTCCGAAACCGTTGAAGACCTGGTCTGTAGGTATAATCCTTGCTGCGGCCAAAACAAGTAGCGCGGATGTCGCTACAATGTCGTAACGCCAACGGCCCCACGCAAACAAGATTAAGGCGAGAATAATGACGATTACCACGAGGACCTGATCGAACGTATTCGAATCCACAATTACAGATGACCGATGGGGCAAGAGGTAAGTCGTTTAGCGTCTGTCCGCGTGAATTGCCATGTGGAGATCCTCCAGCGCCTGTTCTATTCGCATGACAGCTTCGGCGAGTTAGCTCTTAACCCGGGGTTCTCCTTAGTGTCGGCGAATGCAAAGTTCAGGGTCATGCCGGCGAGAAACTGAGCCGGTTGACTGAAAACGGTTTTGACGTCACGCATGAACAATCTCACAAAGTCTCCGGAAGATATCCCAAATTAAAATTCAAATCGAAAAAGTGAAACTGCGCAAAGTAGCAAATTCAAATACAAAGCCGCCTCCTCTATAAATTAGCTTCTAGTCACTGCTTTGACATTTTTCCAGCTACTCAGGCTTGTTATTTTTCCCGGGCGATTTCTGTACTAGCGGTCTTAAAGCTGGAGAAGCTATTTCTCACTTCCAACAATCGCGTGAGCTATGGACAACGAAACGGAAGTGTCCACAACTTCACACGCTCGGGCGGTGGTTGAGGAAATGACAAGATGAAAATTAGGTCTTTTAATGGCATTATCATGCGTCATGAGGAATAATTGATGACCGGTATAAAATCGCGATTGCCGGTGACGGCGGGGTTCCGACGCTTTACTTCTTTACCGGGCTCCTGCTTGAGAACCAAAAACTCAATAGCCTAACCAACAGCCTCGATTTGTGCCCGGCTGGGATTTGTGTCTGTGATGATCTATGGAGATAATGTGAATAACTCAGAGTATCCGCCTATAAGCGATTATGCTTACATTTCCAACTGTCACTTCTCTGCTCTGGTTTCGCGCTCCGGTTCGATTGATTGGTGCTGCATGCCCAGGGTTGACTCCCCCAGTTGCTTCGGACGGCTTCTTGGTTGGGATAAGGGCGGCTACTGTCAGATCGTTCCTCTGCTGCCCTTTGAAACGTCGCGGCGTTACCTGCAGCAGACCCTGGTGCTTGAAACTATTTTTCGAACAGACGATGGTGAAGCACGTCTGATCGACTGCCTGCCCATGCGGGAAGGAGGAAGATCCCATCCTCATCTGCAGATACTGAGAGTACTGGAGGGCATTAGAGGCGATATCGAATTTGTCCTGGATCTTGTTCCACGATTCGATTACGGGGCCGTAAGACCATGGATTCGGAGGTGCAAAAATAGTTTCATTGCCATCGGAGGCAGCAGCGGCCTTCTTATCTCCGGCGGCTTCCACCTGGATATGAAGCATAGACACGCACTCATCGGGACCTGCAGCGTGGAGAAAGGAGAGCGAGTATACCTTTCAATTCTTTTCGGACGACCGGAAGATCTCGATGGGGAGTTAGTGGAGCCGCCCCCTCCGGATGAGCTCGAGAAACGCCTGGAAGAGACCTTAACATGGTGGCGAAGTTGGTCGTCTAAAGGGAAGGCGTCCGGACCATATGCACAGCAAATCATGCGTTCCGCCGTTGTGCTCAAGGGCCTGACGAACGCTCCCACGGGAGCCATTGCGGCCGCCCCCACGACTTCGCTTCCCGAAGCTCCCGGTGGATCGCGTAACTGGGACTACCGTTTCTCTTGGATACGCGACTCCTCTTTTGCCGTTCGTTCTCTGGCAGAGCTAGGCTATGTCAAAGAGGCTGACGGGTTCCGAAGGTTCGTTGAGCGCAGTGCGGCCGGCAGCGCCGACGAGCTTCAGATCTTCTTTGGTGTTGGAGGCGAACGGCGGCTTTTTGAGCACAAGATCGCAGAACTGGAAGGCTACCGGGGAGCAGGGCCCGTTCGCATTGGCAATGCGGCTGAGACGCAGACGCAGTTGGACGTATACGGGGAACTTCTAAACCTTGCATGGCAATGGCATCAATTGGAACATCCGCCGGACGATGATTACCTGGAATTCATCGTCGGCCTTGTCAATGGGGCAAGCAGGCTCTGGCGCAACCCGGACAGAGGAATATGGGAACTGCGAGGTGAGCCTCGCCACTTCGTCCATTCGAAAGCGATGTGTTGGACCGCCCTTGATCGCGGCATCGCCCTGGTCGAGGAACTCGGATGCAAGGCTCCCGTGAGTGATTGGAAAAAAGAGAGAGACGAAATCCGCCGCGTTATTGAGGACAAGGGCTACGACGCCGGGCGAGGAGTTTTCATCCAGGCTTTCGATCACCCTAAAATGGATGCCGCCCTCCTGCTGCTGCCTGTCTCAGGCTTTGTCTCCCATACTGACGAAAGGATGGTCAGGACTACCGACGCTATACGCAAGAGCCTACTGGAAGATGGGCTCGTGCGACGCTATCCGTCGGGAGACGACGGTCTGGAGGGCAAAGAGGGGACGTTTCTGGCCTGTACTTTCTGGCTGGCCGAATGTCTTGCACGACAGGGCCGCTTCGGAGAAGCTCATGACGTTTTCAAACGCGCCTTGTCGACAGGCAATGATCTGGATCTTTTTTCCGAACAGTACAGCGTCGATGACAATGAAATGCTGGGTAATTTTCCACAGGGGCTCACCCACCTTTCACTCATCACGGCAGCTCTTGCTCTGGCCGGAACTGAGCCAAAATGTGGGGCAGGACGGTGATTTCAACACCGTGTTGAACACCATAGATGATGCGCTGAAAACAAGCGTCAATTCCTAGGCATGCGTGTGTGCATCATGCTCAGGCATTCGGGAGAGCAAGACTGGCTCCAAGAAAATATTGACTCTCCCCGGTGTCCTTGCCTTAAGCCGTCACACGACATCACTCCGATTCCCGCTTTCTTTCAGCCTCGGGATAACTTGTGGGCTCACCCATGGCGGCGGAGAGAAGAACTCACACATCCCTTAGTTGGAGAGATCCAGAGGTGAAGGTTTCGACGATTCCAGAAAAGGCGGAGTCTTTTTCCACGGATAACCATTCCGAGCAAGATCATAGCCGTACTCGAACAGCGCCTTCATATAGGCGTTATCGAAGTCTTCTTTGTGTACGATATTGAATTCGGGTCCGATATAGGCAAGGTTGTAATCAACGCCGTCCCTTTTAGACACCAGATATATTCTAAAAAGGTCGCCCACCCCTTGCGAGTGAATGAGGGAGGATATGGCTC
>OMSV01000070.1:12320-13425 GCA_900290385.1 Syntrophobacter sp. SbD2
TGAATGAGGGAGGATATGGCTCGGCCGGCAATGGGTAGCACCTTGCGCTGTACAGTGGCCCATTCCGGATCAAGACGACCATTACGAATGACGTAGAGATGCCTCTGACGTTTGCCTATCTCAATATGCTGGCTGCGTGCTAGATCAAAGAGCGAAGCAGGGTATACAAAAACCTGTGCGGTTGCACCTCCATCCACGTGCATCTCCTCGAAGGGTTTCCCATTGATCTCGACTGGAATCATGACTGGAGGAAATACTCCGGAATAGCTGCCGACCCCAGGAGGATACTGTTAAATAAGTCAAGAGCTCTGGGGTCTTTGCTGGAAGCAATCGCCCCCATATTCCACACCACGGGCCGGCGGGAATCAAGGTTGGTCGTACCTATGAGCAGCACTCGTCCTTTCTGGTATTCTGCTGCGATTTCCTTTAGTAAGTCACGGTTTACATATTTTCTAATCAAATTCAGGAGCGGCTTATTGTCGCTCAAAGCATCGCTCGTTATCACAGCTAAAATGNNATGCGAAAGGAGCAATCAACGCGCCGGTGCTGATGCCTGTGACCAGTTTGAATTGAGGCCGGGTCGCAGATTTAGTCCACCCCACCAGCAGGCCTGCTCCGAATGCGCCGTCGTCGCCTCCACCAGATAAAGCGAGGAAGTTTGCAGGCGGCATCTCCCCACCGTGTCCTGATTTGGCCAGAAAAGCTTTTTCGCGATCGAGGGCGGCCATGCCTTCCTGCAGATACGGTAACAGGTCGTCATCCACAAAAAAGCGGGCATTCGGAATTCCCAGTACATCGGCACGAGTCGTGGAATCATCAGGAACTGCCGGAAGCCGTTGGATAGAGGCGCAACCCTGCAAGACGGCCAGCATGGCCGCCACACACAGTAGAAAAGGTACAGTCTTCACGTTCGTAATAGTCCTTCCTTTACAGGCTGGTTGTAGGCCTTTTCCTGTTTGAGGGTTGTCCACGGGTTCAAAGCAGCAGTGGAGAGTTCAGTTGCCGTCTTTGGAAATCGAGTGCAGCGTCGAAGGCGCTTGACCTGTTTCTTCCTGGACAATTGCCAGCCGCTCATTTCTTTATCTTCGTAATCTTCGAGCCCTGG
>OMSV01000070.1:13431-14027 GCA_900290385.1 Syntrophobacter sp. SbD2
AATCTTCGAGCCCTGGAGCCCCAGTCCTGCCATTAAACCCTTCTGGTCGAAGATGAAGGCATAGACATCGGACTTGAGCGTCATGCTTGTCAGCGTGCGGGCGACGCCCTCGTCCGCCACAACGACGCTCGGGCCGACTCCGATCTCCCAGCCGCCACTCCTATTGAGATAGTGGACTGCGGAAGGCGTCATTAGGAAGAGAACATAACCGAAGCTTTGAGCGCCGGCCTGCAGACCGTATGATGCCGCAACGGAGTTGTAGTACCCCACCGTCCTGCCCTTCTTTAGGAGAGCGCCTTCGCCATACTGGGCGCCCACTAAAAAGCCCGCCTTGACCATGTTCGGAAAGACCAGGATAGCAACGGCCTTATCCGCAAGCATCTTCGCTACAGGTTGCTCTTCGTAGAGCTTAATCAACGCAGCGTCAACGTCGGCATCGATCCCGGCGGCAGAGGCCGCGCGCGCGACTCCGTTTCCTAGTGTGAGCACCAGTACTGCGGCCAACACCAAAGCCGTTAGTATTGTTCGTTTCATTGTCGTTCTTATTTCACCTGCTTTTCTCATGGCTTGTGTTCCCTTTGCATTTTGAATCATTG
>OMSV01000091.1:0-1895 GCA_900290385.1 Syntrophobacter sp. SbD2
CCAGAGGAAGAACGGCGGGGCCTCATGTCGCGCATTGTGATCGAATCCGCCATGACAGAACATCCGGAGATGCCCGAAATCGAAAATCAGGCCCTCGCGGCCAGTTTGCTTATACTCAGCTCAAAGCTTGACTCAATCATCAGGTTGCTTGCATTTCCGGCGAACAGCGATAGAGAACTCGATTTCGCGAAGGTAAACGTCAGCGCAGGAGGACTGAGCACAGCTTCCAGCCAACCCTATGCCTTGGATGATCATGTCGAAGCCAGGCTGATCCTTCCGACTGCTCCTTTTATGATTTTTTACATATATGGCAGAGTGGTTAAATGCGATGGGGTATGCGAAAAGTTTGATCTTTGCTGTGCTACGGTTTTGTGGGACCGCTGGGGCGCAACCTCGAGCATATCGCTAATGAGGACCGGGAATTTCTAACGGTCATCAAGGAAGCTTTGCTTGCGTTCATAAATACTCCTTCTCCGCAGGTGGCAATCGAGTTTGCGAGAAGGGTTGTTCCGGGCGACCTGAGGTCATCTTTCCTGGAACTTGAGTCCGTGGTAAGGGAGGCCAAGAAAAAACAGGCATGGCAGAGCACAACCTCCAAAAAACCATAATAATAGCAAGAAGAAGAGCAAAAAAGGCCCACGCCGCAGAACACAGCTCAAGCTGGAAAGTGGCTTACGCCGACTTTGTCACCGCTATGATGGCCTTCTTTCTGCTTACGGACCTGGCCAAGCAAATAATTCACTCGGTTGCCTCAGTCCTTAAGAATTTTCCTAACGAAATTGCGGTAGGAGGGCATACCGACTCTTCACCGACTCGGAGCGAACAGATTTCAAACTGGGAACTATCCACCGCGAGGGCCTCATCGGCCAGGCGCGAACTCGAGCAGTCCGGCATCGAACCGAACCGGATTTGCAGAGTTGTGGGTTTTGGAGACAAAGTGCCACTTTTCACTGACTCGCCCAGTGACCCCAGGAACGGCCGGATCAGCATTGTTTTTGTCAAAAACGAAAAACTCAAACTGCCCGACCGGCTTCAATGGCTTATGAATCCACCCGAATACGAATAACCTCGCGGAGCGTGGAGCAACTCATTTATTGCGCCATTTCATGGAAAAGCGCGACTGCCGCGCGGATTCCTCGGTAAAAGTCTTTGATGTAAAATCGTTCGTTGGGAGAATGAGCACCGTCGTCCGGGCTTCCCCAGCCCAGGAGCAGGATATTCTGTTGTCCGAGATGTTTTTTGATCAGGTTGACGACGGGAATTGAACCCCCCTCCCTTATAAATACCGGCTTCTTGCCGAACCCTGTCTCTATTGCTTTTTCAGCCGCAAGCATTGCGGGGGTGTTTCTTGGGACCAGGACGGGCTCGGCGCCGTGGAGAGTGGTAATTTTAGCGCTGACCCCTTGAGGACAGTTAGCGGTTACGAACTGGTGAAACAGCCGGTCTATTTTCTCGGGGACCTGGTTTGGAACCAGCCGCATACTCACTTTTGCCCCTGCCTTTGCCGGGATTATCGTTTTTGCTCCTTCACCGGAGAAGCCGCCCCATAGTCCGTTGATATCCAACGTTGGTCTGGCTGTCCTGCGCTCGACAACAGAGTATCCCGGCTCGCCTGTAAGTTCGGAAACCCCCAGGTAATCCTTAAGAGACTGTATATCGACAGCAAGAGAGGCCATTTCCTCCCTTTCGGAGTTGTCAGGAGCAAGCGCGTCATCATAGAAACCGGGAATGGCCACTGTTCCATCGGGGTTTTTGAGTTTTTGGAGAACGTCCACCAATACCTGGGCAGGATTATGGATTATACCTCCGAATGAACCCGAATGCAGATCGAAACGCGGTCCGCCGATATCCACCTGCAGATAGCTCAAACCTCGCAAGCCACAAGTTATGGCGGG
>OMSV01000091.1:1905-5627 GCA_900290385.1 Syntrophobacter sp. SbD2
ATAGCCACAAGTTATGGCGGGAATTCCACGGGCAAATTGCGAGCCGTCTGAAATCACGACAGCGTTTGCACGAAGCTCATCGCTGCGCTGCATCAGAAATTTTTCCAGGCTTGGGCTTCCAATCTCCTCCTCACCTTCCGCCAGGATAATCAGATTGAGCGGAAGTTTTTGCCCTGCACCCAACACGGCCTCTATCGCCTTGATATAGGTGAAAAACTGACCTTTGTCGTCGGTCGCGCCGCGTGCGTATATGTAACCATCGCGAATGTCGGGCGAAAAAGGAGGGGTTTGCCATTCATCGAGTGGATCGGGCGGCTGGACGTCATAATGGCCGTAGATGAGGAGAACGGGCGCGCCGGGGACTTCGGGCGAACGCGCAAGCACTATGGGATGGCGTTCGGTAGGATAGAGTCCTCCGCTGAATCCGCACCTTTTTACCTGGTCGAGCACCCATTCGGCAGCGCTCAAAACGTCTTTCTCGTGCTCGCTCAGAGTACTCACGCTGGGAATCGAGAGGAATTGCGCCAGTTCCAGTACAAAGCTGTCGAGGTGGTCGTTGATAAATGAAGAGATTGGATCGGGAAGCATTTTTATCTCCTTTGGACATTCGTATCGGCGAGCCGGAAAATCTTGATGGGCAAGCACATTGCTTTGGAGTTGTTACAATGTGATGCGGTCATTATAATTAGTTTCCGTCCGGAAAGGGTCCTTTTCCGCCCTGGGCGGCAGGGCCGCAGCCAGATTGGCCGCTGCCTTCGGCGGCGGCACTGGCAGGATCTCGACGCTCCGCGAGGCGGTACCGACGTACGCCTCCGCGCAACCCCTAGATTTCCTTGCCAGAGCGAAAAAGCCCCCCTTTCCGAAACTGAAACTCTCAGTGTCACATCCGGTATTTCCGGATGGACACTAATTAATTGCCTTGTGCGCGGTATAAAATAGTACAGGAGAATTCATCTCGCCAGATGGAAAACCGGGTAAAGATATTCTCGCGAATTGAGGAGATTCCATCGGAGGAGTGGAACGGTCTCGCTCTTAATGCAGCCCCGATGCTGGAGTTTGAGTACCTGCACGCCCTTGAGAAGTCAGGTTCGGTCTCGGAGGATAGAGGCTACATTCCGGCACACCTGGCACTCTATGATGGATCGAGAATTATCGCGATCGCTCCTCTTTATCAGCGAGATCGGGCCTGGGTCGAGTTCGGAGACGGAGGGCTGATCGATTTTTTGGCGGAGCTTACAGGTTTGCCGTTCGGCTCGGGCTTCGTAGGGAGTATCCCCTATACACCCGTACCTGGCTATGATTTCCTGATTGGCTCATGCCTGGATGGATCGCGGATTTTTGCCGATCTGCTGGACAAAATCGACGAGATTTCAAAAGAACGCGGCCTGTCCACAACCCGTTTTTACTTTGTCGACCAGGGGTCCAAGCTGCACTCCATTCTTGCTGAACACGGATATGTGCGGCTGAGCACCTCGCACCTGCTCTGGTTTAATCGGGGATACCGCAGTTTCGATGATTTCCTTCTGTCCTTTAAGTCCAACCGCAGAACCAAAATAAAGCGCGAGTGGCGCGCCATTCACAACTACGGCATCGACCTCGGTATGGTTCAGGGTCCGAGCGCCCCTGCCTCGTTCTATGAAGAACTGTACCTGCTCTACAGGCGAACCTGGACCAAACACATGGGCCCGGGAATAAGGCCCTTTCTGAACGAATCATTCTTCAGGCTTCTTGGCGAAAACTTCCGTCACAGGTGCAGTTTCTCGGTATCGCAAATGTCGGGAAGACGGATCGCAATGGCTCTTTTTTATAATAAAGCCGAAAAGCTTTACGGCAGATACTGGGGGAGCTTGCGTGAAGTACCCTTCCTGCATTTTGCCACCTGCTACTATTACCCCATAGCCTATGCCATCGAGAACGGTTTAAGGATGATCGATCCAGGCTTCGGAGGAGAGCATAAGACCTTACGCGGCTTCGAGGATTCGTACGCATACCATTACATCAAGTTCTACGATGAAAATCAGCGCCGTATTGCGTACGCGGTAATCGACCAGATGCGCGGTCAACCAACGTCCAAATAGAGCTGCACGCAACGATGGGCAGAGCAGATGGTGTAGTAGGCTGAATGCGGGATATCATTTGCCGGCAGCAACTGCGGTTGGGAAAAATAAAAAAGAGAAGACCAAGTGGAAGGAGGGGGAGCCACTTGGCCTTCTCAGAGGAGGAAAGATATTTTCTTTCCAATGCTAATGATAACCCGACGGTCAGGTGAAATTAAAGCCATCGAAAAAACTTTTTTAAAAATTTTTCAATATTCGATAATAAACGGCCGGCTCGCTGAAAAAATATTCGCTCAGAAAGCGCCGAAATAGCTTTGTTGCAATTCGTCAATCAATGCGGCGTCCGGTTTGAAAGGAATGGGTGGCGGGCAGGGCAGGGGTATTCTCAGTTCGTGGAACGGGGTCTCGCTGACTTTCATGTTAAAGGCCTGCACCATCAGGGTTTCGAGGTTCACCGTATCGGCCATGTTATAGGCCAGAAGCGTTTCGAGGGCTTTTACATTGCCTGTTTTCCTGTATTCGCGCCAGAGCAGCACCGCAAAATAGCCGTCAACGCCGTTGAGTTCGGCCCGGTCAAGCCCTAGGCTCTTCTCGCAGCCCTTCAACCCGCCGCCGTAACCGAGACTTCGCAGCAGGTATCTCAGGTCGATGTGGATATGGTCAACTGCCAATCCGAAGTAATTCCTTATAAACGGCAAATCGAAACAACTCCCGTTGTACGTGATAAGAATTTTGTATTTTTGGAGATCCATGGCAAAGGCATCCAGGTTATCGCCATGTATGTAGTAGAATACCTCCCTGCCGTCATAGAGAGCCGCGGTCGTAATGTGATCGTAGGGCCCGCCAAGCCCGGTAGTCTCTATGTCGATGAAGGCTGCGCATTGCCGAAAGTCTGCAAAAAGCCTCCAGAGATGCTGCTGCGCAAGTGCGCCTGCAAAATATGCCGGATCAAAAGCGCATAGCTTTTCGCGGCATACTTCGAGATGGCTGCGCAGGGCCTCGTACTTTCTTGGGCCGAAAGGCATCAGCATCCGGGCATGCTCGTCGTGGAAAAATTCCCAGGAATGAATTCCATTTTGCCAGAGAGAGCGTTCCGTTTTGAGCCCGATCCCCGGCAGATGCACAAAAGTATGTCGCAGCATCGCTATCGGGAAACTCCACAGCCTTGCGTTTTCATATTCTTGTCAGTCTCAGTCGCGGCGGCTTCCGAATATCCGGAGCAAAAGCAGGAACAGGTTTATAAAATCGAGGTAAAGCCGCAGAGCGCCGATGACCGCTCCTTTTCGCTCATCCTCGGATCCGGAAAATCCGGCATAGGCCATTTCCTTTATTTTTTGGGCGTCGTAGGCCGTCAGCCCGACAAAGACGGCTATGCCCGCATAGGTTATGAGCCAGTAGATAGCGGGGCTGCGAAAGAAGAAATTAACGAAGGAGGCGATTATTATGCCGATGAGACCCATCATGAGGAAACTGCCAATGGAAGTCAGGTCGCGTTTGGTTGTGTATCCATAAAGGCTCATAGCGGCGAAAGTTCCAGCGGTTACGAAGAAGGTATTTGCAATGGAAGCTTTTGTGTAGATGAGGAAAATGGTCGATAATGTCAGGCCGTTTAGAAATGAATAGGCGAAAAACATGAACAGTGCGGTTGAGGACTGGAACCTGCCG
>OMSV01000107.1 GCA_900290385.1 Syntrophobacter sp. SbD2
GTTCGATTGCTTCGAACCGGTCTTTTTCCGGTCAGCGGATCGCACTTTCGTCTTCTTGGCGCCACCCTCGAGCGGCGCAGCCGAAGAAGCCATTACAAAGGCTAAAAATACTGCGAGCAGCAGGCAGAAGAAAAAACTTCTTCGCATGTACTTCCTTTCAAATCTGTGAGCTGAATTTTCCAAAAAGGATTCAGACGTGTGCGTCCTTATACTTCGAATCGGCTTTCTTGACAATGGAAGGAATTTTCCGGGTCTTTCTGTGGTAATCAAGCGGGTAAGGCGGAAATAGGGAAAAGATCGGCCCGGTTCTTCTCAGCCCTTTACCGCAGTAATCCAAAACCCGCTTTGTTCTCTGCTTCGCAAAGGCGCGGTGGGTTGCGCTCCGCTTAACCCACCCGGATGTCTGGACTGCTGTCAACGCATGCCATGCTCATTGGAAAAAATTCGGGATTGGACCCCTTGCTCGACCTTTCATAGTTTTCGTGCTATGCGCATTTTGATACGATAATAGGGGCATCTGTTAGACTTTTTCTCATCTTGCTTCGTCTTAACTGATATCCGCCTGAAAATCCGGAGGAGGTGTCGAGCATTGCCCGCATTTTCTGCGGGCAGCGGTTCTTTGGCGACTTAGACAAATGGAGTTTGATTTTCGGTACTGAGGAGAACGCAATGAGAAGATTGAGCGCTCTCGCGCTTGGACTGGTCCTGGCCGTAGTGTGTGCGCCTGTCGTTTGCGCACAGGCCGGGAACTCCGAAAGACCTGCGCTTGTGGGCCGCATAACTTTTATCGAAGGTCAGCTTCTCCGATATGTTTATGACGAAAAGGACTGGGTCGCCACCGTAAAAGATGCGCCCTTAGGGAGCCAAGACGCCCTCTATTCCAGTGATACGGGAAAGGCGGAGTTCATGCTGCCAGGCGGAGTATGGGTGCGGACGGGAAGCGATACCCAGATACAGCTTATAGTCTTGCGGGACGACTTGACGGAAATCGATGTCGGCTCTGGCACCGCCAGGTTCTACAACAAAACGCCCTTCGGGTACGTGTTTGCGCGGCCCGGCACTGCCTTCGATCTTTATGTGGGTGATGCTTCGGCCGAGGTAATAAGCCTTGAGGGCACCGTTGACTTCGTCCTTGGAGATAAGGAAGCGCGGTATGCGGTCGAAGCCGGCGGCGCATCCATAATCTCTGATGGCAGGGTGGCCGTTGAGGGAGACGGCCAGGTGGACGCCGCCTGGGATGAATGGAACTTCAAGCGGGAAGAATTCTGGACACAAAGGGTGCAGGTCAAAGGAGAATCAATCGATATCCTGCCGGCCGAGTTGCGCGATGATGCTTACGATCTTGACCGGAACGGCAGGTGGGTGCAGGTCTACTATGAAGGCCGGCAAAGAATGCTGTGGCGCCCGACGGAGGTTGCAGCAGGCTGGCAGCCGTTCACGGTTGGCAGGTGGACGGTGTGGTCCAGGGATAATGTCTGGATTCCTGAGGAATCATTCGGCTATGTGACGCACCATTATGGGAACTGGGTTTTTGTTAACTCGGCCTGGTATTGGGCCCCTCCTGAGAAGGCCGGGGCCGGCAATACAGGCAGACTCGTAAGCTGGTATCCCGGACGAGTCTCCTGGATACACTCGAACGCCCATGTCGGCTGGGTCACGCTCGCGCCCGCCGAGACGTACTACGCCCATAACTATTGGGGACCGGGAAGCTACGCTGTTAGAGCAAGAGGAGGCGGAGTTGGAATCGGCATCGGCAGGCTGGCTTACGCCGGCCATGCGGTTGTCGTTCCCAGGGGCAGCCTTTACAGCGTAAACAGCTATACGGGCGTCAGGGTCGCGAGTATCGACCGGACCGCCATTATCAACAATTACAGGGCCGCGCCGGTCATCAGCGACAGGGTGGTCCCCGACTATCGTTCGATTCGGTACCGCTATGTCTATAACGTGAGCCTTGCTCACCTGCCGGCCAAACCTCACCAGGCTGTGTTAGCAAGGATAAACCGCAACCGGATGATCGCCCCGAGGGGGAGAGGCGCCATTTCTGCCGTGGACGTTCAGCGGAACCTGGCCCGGATAGATCTGCGCAGACCTATCGGGGGACCACAGGCCGCTCAGCGTGTTCAAAGACTTAGGATTACGAGCAGGATCGTTCCCGAGAACATGGTGAACAGGCCACGCTCTGAGGTTGAGTTTGTCCAGCGCGCCCTGAAAGCGCAGGGGATAAGGCCTCAGCACCGGCCGGGCTTGTACGGGCCCGGAGCGCAGCAGCTCCGGCGTACGACCCCCGCTGGATCGGACCGGTGAGCGTGATGAGAGCTGAAAGGAGCAAAAGGTGGAGGAATTCAACAATGTAACAGTAGTGAAAAAGGCCAATGTCTATTTTGATGGAAATGTGACCAGCTGGAGCATCATTTTTGCGGATGGTTCCAAGAAAACTCTAGGGATTATGCTTCCCGGCGACTACGAATTCAATACCTCTGAAAAAGAGATCATGGAAATCCTGGCAGGCGATCTCGATGTACTGCTGCAGGGGGCGAGTGAGTGGAGAGCCGTAAGGGGTGGAGAAAAATTTGAGGTGGGTGCAAACTCCAGCTTCAAATTGAGGGTTAGCAGTCTTACCGACTACTGTTGCTCCTTTGGCAAGTAGCGCGGGAAGCGGGAAGAGGGAAATCCAAATTCCACCGCAGAGCCGGGGCATAGTCCGGTCAAGGAGAGGACGCAGAGAGGGAGCAGGAAGAGGGAAGGCCCCGGTGGATAACTTGTGAAGAAGAAAAATGAAACACTGTGGTTTTTTATTGTTCGTATCTATCGCGATCATGCTGTGTCTTTTAGAAACGGCTTGCGGCCAAACATTGCTTGGAGTCCTGGAGGAGCCCCAATGCAATGATCGAAACGGTACGGCAGTCAGGGCCCTCTTTGCAAAGAGTGAGGCTGGATGGATATCACTTAGCAGCCAGAGCGCGGCAAGGGGTATCGACCTTGAGAAGATAAACTGGGTCATCGGTCTTCATGGCCGTGAGATCGGAAAAATAAAGACCCTTGATCCGGGATTTAGCACCCCCTACCAGTGGACTTACCCGCGTGACAAGCTTCTAAACATCTCACCGAACCAGACCATTCCGCGTGTCGCAGACAAGCTTCATCTATTCGCAGGCTGGTGCAGGGCGCCGAAGAACCGCCCACTTGTTGTAGTTTCAAATGGAAGCGTTTCAGATCCCGATAACTGGGAACCCTTCAAGCCCGAAGCATCATTAATCGCCCGCGTGTTCGTTCAATTCCGGAAGCACGCCGGTCCGGCCGTTATATGCCCTGGGCACTCAGATTCCAGCGTGGTTTTCAGCTACACTTCAAACGACCTTGAAGCGCTAGCGGGGTATAAAGACCGGAGCGGGCGTAAACTAATATCGGTGCGGTTGAAACCCCGGACCGACGGCTGTGAAGGTCCGCCGGACGAAGCATGGGATTCACACACCTTTTTAGTTACGACGCAATCAACTTACTTAGGCGCCGGATTGACTCTTGTAGATGCAGGCGACTATGACGCGAACGGCAAGAGTGCATTGTTGTTTTGGTTCGGTGGATATAACCAGGATGGTTATGTGCTTTTCTCGTCAGATTTGGCAAAGGAAGCCGACTACTTATGGCAGTATCATTAATAAGGCGGGTGAACTAACTACAGAGTTTCCGGCTAAAGCCGGTAAGCGGATTGCATGTCTGGTCATTGACAATCCGATACTCCACAAGTATGGTTTGGATAAATACGATGGGCTGGGGCCGATTATCGGATTTTGTATCAGCGGCCTGCATCCCCGGCCATTTTAGCAAAATAGGAAAAGAAGGTTTCGACCGAAACATGGTAATCCGTATCGGGGAACAGGCCTCAAAACCTGTGCTATTGAAAAACGATTGAGGCTGCGCCACTATGTACCCTTGTATAAAAGAAGTGATTCCGCGAGATGACTACACGCTTTTTCTTGTCTTTGAAAACGGCCGGGAAGGGGTCCTCAACATGAAACCAATTCTTGATTTCGGCGTATTTCAGCGAATCAAGGATTTGGATAAGTTCAAAAGTGTCCGAATTGCCTTCGATACAATTGAGTGGGACTGCGGCGTCGATCTCGATCCGGAATATATACATGAAAAATGCAAGCAGGGATCAACAGCCGAAGCCGATTAACTCTTAGATGAAATGACCTACGCGCTGACCGCAGAGGGCTGGTCATAGACAGGTCAAGGCGAGGGCACAGAGAGAAGAAAATGGGCAGGCAGGAAAAGCCGGAAGCAAACAGGGAGCTGCATTTTAAAGACCGTGAACAGTGAACAGTGAAAAGAAAAAGCAAAAGAAAATAATTCGTTTTACAATCCCAGAATTCCTAAACCCCTAAACCCCTAAACCCCTAAACCCCTCATTTTAAATCCCTCGCCTTTTTGGTTTCGTGGATACCGGAAAGATGATAAAAAAGCACAAGGAAGAAGAGTCGGAAACGGGTGATATTTCCCGGCAGGCGATACTGTGAAAATGGAAGAAGACGGCTGCCTTTTCTTAAGCGGGCGCTCCGGCGAAATCATCTTAAGCGCTTGCGAAAGGATAGGCCGTTCTTAGTGGCGAGCGCCATCGTGAAACATTTCACCACCGGGGAGGCTGCGGTTGCAGGAAAACCGGACCGACTGAAATGAGAGGCGATAAATGGTTATGTCACCCTGGTTCCCTGAGCCGCCTAGCCGAGAGCTTTCTGAACAATCAAAAAACTTCGTCAAACAGCACCTTGCCGGGCACGAATACCCGCGGGAGGTTGAATTTATCGACCAATTATCCAAAACGCCAAGAGGCAAGATACAAAGTTTGCTGCTCAAGCAGCGCGCATCAGTTCGAACCCTGTTCGAGGCATTGAGAGCTATTGGAATATCGTATTCTTTATGGACACGCGCGTTGCAAGAGCTTTTCAACGTAGGACCAAACATATAAGGAGATTCTCATGGATTGGAAAGCAGAGTACAAGAGAAGGCTCGTTTCCCTGCAGGATGCTGCCGGACAGATCAAATCAGGTGAATTTGTCGGAAGTGCGCTCGCAATCGGCGCCTGCTCGCCCGATTTCTATGACGCTATCCTCGACCGTTGGGAAGAACTGCGCGACGTCATAATCTCCGATTGCGTGCAGGTCCGCCCATCCAGGCTTTATGATGTCGAACTCATGACGAAGCTCCAGGGCCACATCAACTTCGACCCGAGCTTCGGGATGCCCCTGCCCGAAAGCTCATCGAAACCCGCATGCCGGATTTTTACATAGAGCAAAGCCACGATCTCGGAGACCGCTATGGGAGGTGGTCGGACGTCTACGTTACTCAGGTGACTCCCCCTAACGAGCAAGGATGGGTAAACCTTGGGCTGACCAACTTCTACACCATGCAGGCCATTCGCG
>OMSV01000069.1 GCA_900290385.1 Syntrophobacter sp. SbD2
AAAGGCTGGGACGCCTGATGGCCAAAGAGAATCCCTCACTTAACACCGACCTGGTGATGCCTTTTCCTGATTCCGGGAACTACGCCGCCCTTGGACTTGCCCATGCCAAAAATATCCCTCTGGAAATGGGGGTCATAAGAAACCATTATGTGGGACGCACCTTCATACAACCCAGCCAGGCCATGCGCGATTTCGGGGTCCGGGTCAAATTGAATCCCGTGCGGGAACTGCTCAACGGTAAGAGCGTACTGCTGGCTGAGGATTCAATCATCCGTGGAACTACGACAAGGTCCAGGATCAATTCGTTGCGCCAGGCAGGCGCAAAAGAGGTGCACATGCTGGTCAGTTGCCCACCGCACCGTTTCCCCTGCCCCTACGGGATCGACTTTTCAACCAAGGGCGAGCTGATTGCGGCGTCGCACTCCATTGATGAGATACGAGACTTTATCGGTCTGGATTCGCTAAATTACCTCAGCATCGAGGGGCTGCTGGAGGCGGCCGGGGCAGCAGTGGACAATCACCCGTTCTGCCTGGCGTGCTTTAATGGAGACTACCCGGTTAAATTCGGCGACGAGGTCCGAAAAGACTGCTTCGAGGAGAAGTGTTCAAAATCACGCCCCGAGGGCAGAAGTGAACACATTTTGGGTTTAAGGATTTAACTTTGGGGGTTTAATTTTGAGATCTGAGTCTTAATCTAAGTTTTGAAACTAAAACCTAAGACTTCTTCCGAATGTACAATCAGCTTATCTATTTCATTATCGTTTTGCTGCTCTTCAGCATCCAGCGTCAGACAGGCAAGCCTTCTGCCGCCCCTTGGTCAGATGCCCTCTACATTGCAGCCCTTTTCTGCTTTTTTGTGTTCTACTGCCGCCGGACTTTTGAAAAACTCCTGAAGGCGGCTGATCGGGGTACCCCTCTTTCCGCTCTTGTCCGCGCCCATTACCGCTCACAGGCACTTCTGTCTGTTACCGCCATTGGATTTCTCGCCGTATATCTTTACGCTTTCAACCTGGGCGCTTACCTCAGCGTAATCCCCGGATATGACAAATTCATGACCATATCGGGGATTGCCGGCCTGGTGATTTTTCTGGTCCACCTGGCAGCGATCTGGTTTTGGAGCCAGCCGACCTATCAGATCGTTTTTGGCGGGAAGATTTCCCGGGCACATTTCATAAAGGGCCAGCTCTCCCTTACCTCGGTCATACTCATTCCCTGGTTTCTCATTTCTACCGTGACCGACCTGCTCCAGTTCATAAAAACGCCTTCTTTCATGACTACGGATTTTGCGCAGATACTGCTCATAGCGTTCACGCTTTATCGGATTTGTCCTGCTCGGACCGTGGCTGATCATTCGAATGTGGGGCTGCAAACCGCTCCCGCAGGATAACGTAAAGGCTGAGCTGGAAAGGTTTTGCAACGATCATGACTTCAGAACGGGCGGGCTACTTCATTGGCCGGTTTTCGGGTCGGAGATGCTTACCGCCGGAGTGGTCGGCATCCTCCCGGGTCTTCGCTACATTCTAATCACACCTGGTTTGTTGAAGACCCTCAACATCGCCGAACTCAAAGCCGTCGTAGCCCATGAGATGGGACACGTCCGCAAGAAACACCTGCTCCTGTTTGTGGTCCTTTTGATTCTGTTCATTCTATTGACCTATGACCTGAGCGACACTTTAAGCCTGCTCGCCCTGTCAAACAGGACCATATTCAACTGGTATGCTGCTGCGGGGGATTCCGCTGCATCTCTGTTTTCTCTGCTTTCGGCCCTTCCGGTAATCGTGCTCATGGTCGTCTATTTTCGGTTCATCTTCGGATATTTTCTAAGAAACAGCGAGCGGCAGGCAGACCTGTATGCCATGGAGCTTGTGGGGGACCCACAGCCCCTGGTTTCCTCGCTTGAAAAAATCGCCTTCTACAGCGGCAGGATAGAAGACCTTCCTAGTTGGCATCATTACAGCGTCAGGCAGAGAATAGACTTCCTCGCCGAGGCGTTCAGGAACCGTGACCTTATCAGCAGACACAACCGGAAGCTCTATGGTTCGGCCCTCATATTCGTGGCGGTAGTATTAGCACTTCAGTTCGTTAATTGGAAGGCTAACGAAGCAGGGCTGACCAATGACCTGCGGTCTGAGGTCCAGCTTCGAATACTGGAGCGAGGCATTTCTCAGGAACCCGGCAACGTGGAATACCTTGCCGCCTACGGCGGGCTTCTTTACGAAAAAGGCAGATACTCTGAAGCTGAATCGGTCCTCAGGGCTGCCCTCACGCACGACCCGGAAAACGCATCCGTTTTGAACAATCTGGCATGGCTATATGCAACCGGCCCTTCTCCTTTCCGCAACCCGCAGGAGGCCCTCGATCTGGCACTGAAAGCAGTTGTCCTGAGCCCGTCGCCGGATATTCTCGATACACTCGCGGAGGCTTATTATATAAACGGACACTACACAGACGCGATCTCAACGATCAACGAAGCGATCTCCGCGGGCGGGCCTCAGTATAGTTATTTCCTGAAGCAGAAGGAAAAATTCGAAAAAGCGCTGAAGGGCGAACTTAGAAGCACGTGAGATTGCTTGATACCGGCCGTCCCTCGCCGGGATTGGAGCATGGTGGCGGCAACCCGGAAAAGATTGTCAACGTAAAACAGATAGGTATAATGGCGGGGGCCGTAGGCGGCCCGATGACCTTGGAATAATTACTGTTTCCGAAAACTTTGATTT
>OMSV01000068.1:0-1959 GCA_900290385.1 Syntrophobacter sp. SbD2
TACTGGACGCGAATATCGGCCGAGGCCGGGATCGGATCGTTCGATGCCTTCTGGCAGGACATGGTCATGCGGGGCGGATACTGGCCGGAGCAGCCGCCTGTGTCCTCAAAGATTTCCCTGCCCGTGCCGGCGTTCAATTTTCCCGACCCTGGGCCAAGCCCGCAAGCAGGTCTTCCTATGGTCATCTATCCAACGATACAGTTCTATGACGGCAGGATGGCCAACCACATGTGGGTCCAGGAGATCCCCGACCCGATGACCCAGGCGACCTGGGGGGGATGGTTGGAGATTCATCCGGAAACCGCCGGCAAACTGGGCATTAAGAAAGCGGACCTCCTGCAGGTGAAAACCGATTATGGGACCATCCGAATTCCGGCCCTGCCCATTTACACCGTACCGGAGGGCGTTGTCGCAATACCTGCCGGCCAGGGGCATTCCAACTTCGGCAGGTTTGCAAACGGGCTTCCGGGAAATCCTTTCGAGCTTCTGGCCCCGGATATCGACCCGGTTTGCGGCGCTATCCTGCGTCAAGGGCTCAATCCTGAGATCGAAAAAACCGGTGAGACTTTCGATATTGCCAATACCGACGGAAGCTTCTTCCAGCACGGCCGGGAGATGGCGGTGACAATAAGCCTGGAAGAGCGAAACGCGATGGCGGCGTCTGGACAAAAGCCCCAAATCTATTACCCCTTGCCCGATGGCTATGAGAAGTCCAAAGATTTCTATCCGCGTCAAATGTATAAAGAATATCGCTGGACAATGGTCGTGGACCTCGACCGCTGCATTGGCTGCGGCGCTTGCGTAGCCGGATGCTACTCGGAAAATAATGTTGCCGTCGTAAAACGTGAGCAGGTCCTCAAGGGACGCGAAATGTCCTGGATAAGGGTCCAGCGCTACTTCGACGATGACGGAAAGGCCGCTAAATGGCTGGTAATGCTTTGCCAGCATTGTGACAACGCGCCCTGTGAATATGTATGCCCCATTTTCGCGCCGCATCACAGCCAGGAAGGGCTCAATAACCAGATCTACAATCGCTGCTTCGGAACTCGTTTCTGCTCTCAAAACGATCCCTACAAAGTGCGGCGCTTCAACTGGTTCACCTTCACCCGGCCGGGATCGCTCAAGTGGCAGCTGAATCCCGACGTTACGGTGAGGCAGAAAGGCGTAATGGAGAAATGCTCCTTCTGTGTCCAAAGAATAATAGAGGCAAAACTCGACGCTAAGGTAAAAGGCCGCGAAAGAGTGCGCGACGGAGACTTTACGACCGCCTGCGCACAGACCTGCCCGACCGGCGCCCTGATCTTCGGCAGCCTGCTTGACCCGGACAGCAGGGTCTCCAAGCTGATCAACGATGTCAGGGCTTACCAGGTGTTGGCGCATCTAAATACCAAGCCTGCCGTGATCTATCTCAAGAGGGTGACTCAGAAGATTACGGTTTGATTTGGGTTCTAAAGGAACCTGCACGATGGGGGCGAAAGTTTCCAATGGGGTGAGCGAGGCAGCGGGGCCGCAGGACCTGACCACTTACGGCGCGGTCGACGACCAGATACTGGGGGCCATGTGGAATCCCGGCGGCTTTTACTGGCTTTGTGTAGCGATTACCGGGCTGGGCGTTCTTATCGGCGCTTTTTCCTGGGGCTACCAGATCGCAACGGGCCTCGGGGTGGCCAATATTACCCACCCCACGATGTGGGGCTCTTACCTGGTGAACTTTGTATTTTGGGTGGGCATCGCCCATTCGGGCACCCTTATTTCGGCCATTTTGTTTCTATTTCGAGCATCCTGGAGGACTACCATTTCCAGGAGTTCCGAAGCGATGACCGTTTTCGCGGTAATGATAGCCGGGCTGTTTCCGCTCATTCACCTGGGGCGCGTTTGGTTGGTTTACTGGATACTTCCATACCCGAACCAACGGAACTTATGGCCCAATTTCCAGTCGCCTCTGGTTTTCGATGTGGT
>OMSV01000068.1:1969-5060 GCA_900290385.1 Syntrophobacter sp. SbD2
TGGCGACCATCAGGGACCGCACTGCCGGGGTTAAGAACAGGATATACGGCTTTTTCTCACTTGGCTGGCGGGGGTCGAGCCGGTCCTGGAAGCATTACGGGACCGCCTACCTGCTGTTTGCCGCCCTTGCCACCCCACTAGTCATTTCCGTGCACAGCGTCGTTTCCTGGGACTTCGCCCTGGGCATCGTTCCGGGGTGGCACAGCACGATATTCGCTCCCTATTTCGTTGCGGGCGCGATTCATTCCGGGCTTGCGATGGTCCTGGTGCTTCTCATCCCGATGCGCAAGATATTCAGGTTCGAAAACCTGATCACGATCGATGTGCTGGAAAATATAGGCAAGACGATCATCCTGACGGGCCTCATCGTCGGCTACTCCTACATGGTAGAACATTTCATCGCCTGGTACGGTGGCGGCAAGGCCGAGCAGGCCCAGTACATGTGGCGGATGACAGGTTATTATTCCTGGTGCTTCTGGCTGATGATCGTCTGCAATGCGGTCGTCCCGATAGCCCTGTTCTTCAAAAAAGTCAGGACCAGCATCCCGGCCCTGTTCTCCATAGGCATTCTGGTGCTCATAGGAATGTGGTTCGAACGGCTGGTGATTATTGTGGGGTCGGAGGCCCACGAGTATGACCCTTACTCATGGGGCCTTTATAAATACCCGTCCTTAGTTGAATGGGGCATCCTTGTAGGTTCTTTTTCACTTTTCTTTTTTCTTTTCCTCCTTTTTGCAAAGTTTCTTCCCACGATTGCCATAACGGAGGTAAAGGAGGCTATCCCCGTTCCGGTCAGGAAAAAGTAAGAGGAAACCTCGATGGCTAAAAAGCTTGCTGTAGTCGGGATTTTCGCATACCTCAACGAGGTTGTTTCGGCTATAGATGGCCTCAGGAAGCAGAAGATCCCTATTGAGGCGGTTTATTCCCCGATGCGGGTTCAAGAAATCCGGGAAGCGCTTGGCGAACCGGTCCTGGGGTTCGGTCGTTTCTTCACCCTGACCGGAGCAATTCTTGGAATCCTGACCGGGATTTTCCTTGCCTGGTACACGGCCGCCCAGTGGCGGTTCATAGTGGGCGGCAAGCCCCCGATTCCGATAATACCAACGGTTATACCGGCATTCGAATTTCTTATTCTGATTGCTGTTTTTTTTACGCTGGGAGGTTTGCTTTTTTTGAACAGGATGCCGAAGATGCGCCTTCCCGTGCATTACGACAAGCGTTTCAGCCAGGATCGTTTCGGGATTTTGGTCTACTGCACCGATGCCGATCTTGAGTCGGTTTCGAGCATCTTGAAGAGCCGGGGCGCCGAGGAGGTCCGTCAGATTGAAGAATGAGATTTACCCGGAAATCGAGCTTGCAAAAAAGTCTCTAAACTGGGGGACACTCAAAGCGCTTAGCCTGATGCTCTTTCTTATAGGCGCGGGGGCTTTTTTCTACCAGCTCTTTGGGGGTGACGCCAAAAGGGCCTGGTCCGCTTATATGACCAACTATGTCTATTGGACAGGCCTGGCGTTCGGGACCTTTCTGCTCTCTCCGGTTCTCGTGTTGACAAACGCGACCTGGGGAAGGCCGGTAAAAAGATTATCAGAATCGGTCACCTTTTTTCTCCCCTTTTCTTTTATTTTGCTTTGGCCTCTTTTCTTCGGAAGGGCAAATACCTTCTGGTGGGTGCTCCATCCGGAAGCACAAAAAGCTCCCTGGCTGAATACGCCCTTTTTCTTTGCGCGCGAGGGAATCGGGCTGCTTGCCATGACTGTTACAGCGTTTCTGATCGCACACCATTCCGTCAGGAGCGACCTGGAATATATGGAGGGGGTTTCGAGCGCGCCGGACCGTCAACGCGCTCAGTACACTCTTTCCACCGTATACGTCATCCTCTATGCGTTCATTATGACGCTGGTGGCGTTCGACATGATGATGTCGCTTAACCCGGAGTGGTTCAGCACGCTTTTCGGGGCATACTACTTCGTAATTTCATTCTACGCGGGGCTTGCGTTTTTGGCCGTTCTATCCACATTTGCCGTCAAAAAAATGGGTATGGGCAAGGCCATCGACAAGAAGCAGTTTCATGACATCGGCAAGCTCCTTTTCGCCTTCTGTGTGGTGGGGTTGGATTTTTTCTATGTTCAGTTCCTGGTCATCTGGTACGGCAATCTGCCCGATGAGACCCGGTACGTGATCTCGCGCGTTATTTACGATCCATGGGCAGCGCTGGCGTGGACGGTGCTCATTGTGCTCTTCGTAGTCCCATTTGTGGTTTTGCTCCTGAGAAAAATAAAGATGAAGCCTGTCCCTATGACTGTGATATCGATCTGGATTCTGATCGGAATATGGCTGGAAAAATTTCTGCTGGTGACTCCTTCGCTGGTNNNTGTGTGTGCACTTTTTTACAGAGATACCCTGTGCTGGCGGTTTCCGACCCCAAACTTGCTGCGGCCCTCGAGCCCGAACAAAAGGCGCCGCACCTGGCGTGAGGCCCTGGATGCGCGGTGAGGGTTTGAATAATTTTTGCTGTCATCGATCGAGAGAAAATGGCTGAAGACGCCAAGGCGACGAGAAAAGAAGTGAAGTGGTGGATCGGGTGGTTCGTTGCAACCGTTCTGCTTGTGCTCACTCTTCTCTATTTTTACTACCTTTTCCCCGGACAGGACATCGGACCGGTCCAGCCGATCTATTTCAGCCACCGGATACACGCCGGCGTCAAACAGATCAACTGCCGTTTCTGCCATCCTTATGTCGAGCGCTCGGAGCATGCGGGACTGCCGGAAGTCGAAAAATGTTTCTTTTGCCATAAATATATAATTCCGATGCACCCCGAGATTGTGAAAGAGAAGCAATACCTGGACGATAAAGTTCCAGTCCCCTGGGTCCGCATCTACTTTGTTCCCGATTTTGTAAAGTTCAGGCATCAGCCTCACATGATTGCGCAAATCGACTGCCTCAGGTGTCATGGTGAGGTGCCGTCGATGGACCGTTTACGCAGGGTGGATTTCCAGATGAATTTCTGCATCGAATGCCACCAGGAGAAAAAAGCGCAGCTTGATTGCTACCTGGGCTGTCATCATTAAAGCAGTTTATAACCGGAGAGGTA
>OMSV01000066.1 GCA_900290385.1 Syntrophobacter sp. SbD2
CGTCTTGGCAGTCGTAACTATTGTGATATTCATCCCCTTGATCTTATCGATTTTGTCGTAGTCTATCTCGGGGAAAATGATGTGTTCCTTTATTCCAAGGGTGTAATTGCCCCTGCCGTCCAAAGCTTTTGGAGAAACGCCGCGGAAGTCGCGAACGCGGGGCAGGGCGACATTGACGAGCTTGTCGTAGAACTCGTACATCCGGCTGCCTCTAAGAGTAACCATGCACCCGATCGGCATACCCTTCCTCAGCTTGAAGGCAGCTATACTCTGGCGAGCCTTGGTGATAACCGGCTTTTGCCCGCTGATCTGGGACAACTCGGCCGCAGCAGAGTCCAGTATTTTTACGTTTTGAATAGCTTCCCCAAGCCCCATATTGATTATGATCTTGGCAAGCCTGGGAATTTGCATCGGACTCTTATACTGATACTGCTCCCGGAGCTGGGGAACGATTTCCTGATTAAACCTGTCGAACAGTACCGCCATTTTACCTCCACTCCCGCCTTTGCGGTGGACGTCCCTAGTCGATGACTTCCTGGCATTTCTTGCAAAACCGGACTTTGCGGTCGTCATCGAGCACTCTATAGCCCACTCTGGTCGGGTCTGTGCACTTCGAACAAATCAACATGAGATTGGAAATCTGAATTGGGGCTTCCCTTTCCAGAATGCCACCCTGCCTCGTCTGCTGACTGGGCTTGAGATGGCGCTTGACAATGTTGAGCTTTTCCACGATCGCCCGCTCCTTCTTGGGAATTACCCGCAGCACCTTGCCGCTCTTTCCCTTATCCTTGCCGGCGATCACCTTCACCGTATCGTTTTTCTTTATATGATAATCGTGATGTTTCATCGCGTGAGTCCTTGTCGCTAAAGAACTTCCGGAGCGAGCGATATAATCTTCATAAACTGTTTGGCGCGCAGTTCCCTGGCTACGGGTCCGAAAATGCGGGTGCCGATCGGTTCCCTGGCGGCGTTGATCAGCACTGCCGAGTTATCGTCGAACTTGATATAGGAACCATCCGGCCGGCGGACTTCCTTCTTTGTGCGCACGACAACCGCCTTTAGCACGTCACCCTTTTTCACTTTCGCGTTGGGAATGGCCTCCTGGACAGACACCACGATGATGTCGCCCACCGAAGCGTATCGCCTGCGGGTCCCTCCGAGCACTTTTATGCAGTAAAGCCGCTTGGCCCCGGAATTATCAGCGGCGTTCAATTGAGTTTCCGATTGAATCATCTGTTACTCCAGATCTGTTTAACGGACACCGGCCGGCCGGCGATCAGAAGGCCGCCTTCTCCATTACCTTTACAACCAGCCAGCGCTTTTCCTTACTGATCGGCCTACTTTCCTCGATAAGCACGTGGTCTCCAACGGAGCATGCATTCTGCGGGTCGTGGGCCTTGAAGGTGTTCCTGCGCCGAACGAACTTGCGGTACTTAGTGTCCTGGATCAGCCGCTCGACCATGACCACCACGGTCTTGTCCATTTTGTTGCTCATGACCTTGCCGACTCGAGTTTTCCTGGTAGATTCCTGTTGTTCCATGATACCTCTCTGCCCCTATGCTCCTGCTTTGCTGTCCATCTCGGACAAAATCGTAAGAATCCGCGCTATGTCCTTTTTATTCCTCGGAAGCTGGGCGGTGTTGTCCAGTTGTCCGGTCGCTTGTTGAAACGTGAGATTAAACTGGGCTTCCTGGATCTCGTTGAGTTTCTGAATCAACTCATCTTTAGTCATTTCCCGCAGAGCGCTCGCTTTCATAGTATATCCTGCCTCGAAACGAAACGAGTGGGCACCGGAAGCTTTTGCGAGGCGAGGCTCAGCGCCTCCCGCGCAGTGGCTTCATTCACACCCTTTATTTCGTATAGAACCCGGCCCGGTCTCACAACGGCCATCCAGCCTTCAGGTGCACCCTTGCCTTTGCCCATTCGAGTTTCGGCGGGCTTCTTCGTGAAGGGTTTATCGGGGAACATTCGAATCCAAACCTTGCCTCCACGCTTTACGTGGCGCGTAATAGCGACGCGTGCTGCTTCGATCTGCCTGGCGGTAACGTAGCCCGGGCCAAGCGCCTTAAGCCCGTAATCGCCAAAGCTGACCTCACTTCCGCGGAATGCAGCGCCCCTCATGCGGCCCTTCTGCACTTTTCTGAATTTGACTCTTTTTGGAGCTAACATCACATTTCTCCTTAGGGTAACACTTCGCCCTTGAAGATCCAGACCTTCACGCCAATGATGCCGTAGGTGGTCCTGGCAAGGGCCGTGCCGTAATCTATGTCGGCCCGAAGAGTGTGCAGTGGGACCCTGCCCTCGCGATACCATTCCCTCCGTGCCATTTCGGCTCCGCCCAGCCGCCCGGCCGAGGCGACCCTTACGCCCTTGGCCCCGAATTTGAGGGCAGAGCTGACGGCGCGCTTCATTGCGCGGCGGAATGCCACACGCCTTACGAGCTGAAGAGCTATATTTTCGGCGACCAAGGTGGCGTCGAGTTCGGGACGGCGCACTTCCTGGATATCGATCAGGACTTCCCGCTTGAAACGGCGCTCTAAATCGCGCCTGAGCACCTCGATTTCAGCGCCCTTCTTGCCGATGACTATTCCCGGCCGCGCCGTGTGTATCCGGATCTTTACCTTGTTGGCTGCTCGCTCGATCTCCACTTTGGAAATACCGGCGTGGAACAGCCGCTCCTTTATGTAATCACGGATCTGCCGGTCCTCGAGAACAAGCTTGGAATAGCCCTTGGTTGCAAACCATTTCGAACTCCAGGTCTTAACGATGCCGAGCCGGAACCCTGTTGGATGAACTTTCTGTCCCAAACCTCACCTCCATATGGGCAATTTCAGATTTATTTCTTCTCTTGCAAAACAACTGTTATGTGGCTCGAGGGCTTGATAATCTTGGTCGCCCTGCCCATAGCCCTGGGACGAAACCTTTTGAGCCGCGGCCCCTGATCTATTGTTATTGTCTTGATATAGAGCTTTTCCAGGTCAAACGACTTGGCATTTTCGGCGTTTGCCATGGCCGAGCGGAGCACCTTTGTTATGAGCCGCCCGCCTTTTTTAGGCGTAAATCTGAGCAGAATCAGGGCCTCATCGACTTTTTTGCCTCGCACCATATCGGCGACCAGGCGAGTCTTCTGCGCGGAAACCCGCAGGTATTTACTAATGGCTCTGGCTTCCATTATTTTTTCCCTTTTACTTTGGACTTCTTATCTCCAGCATGGCCATAAAAAGTCCTGGTCGGAGAAAACTCACCCAGTTTGTGTCCAACCATATTCTCGCTGACGAAAACCGGAATGAACTTCTTGCCATTGTGCACGGCAAGGGTGATTCCGACGAATTCGGGCAAGATGGTTGATCTGCGCGACCAGGTCTTTATGACTTTGCGGTCGCCCGTATCTTTGGCTTTCGTGATCTTTTCGACCAGGTGTTCGTCAACAAATGGCCCTTTTTTTAAAGACCGAGGCACTTTATCCTCCTGTATCGCTTCCGTTCGGCCGGCCGCAGTCGCAATCTCCACAGCCCGACCATCCGCCCGCACAGTGAACGTCCGTCAGCTCAGATAATGAGCTATCGAGACTCTACTTGCGGCGATGAAGTATGTACTTATCGCTCGGTTTGGCCTTGCGAGTGCGATATCCCTTGGTAGGAACCCCCCACGGAGTACAGGGATGGCGTCCTCCGGAACTTCTTCCCTCGCCGCCGCCCATCGGGTGGTCCACAGGGTTCATCGCAACGCCGCGCACGTGAGGCCTTTTTCCTGCCCAGCGAGGGCGCCCGGCTTTTCCGAGCGAAATGTTTTCGTGATCGATATTGCCAACCTGGCCAACGGTAGCCTTGCACTCAATCGACACCAGGCGCATCTCACCCGAAGGCATGCGAAGTGTGGCGTACTTTCCTTCGCGGGCGATGAGCTGAGCGCTCGTACCTGCCGAACGGGCCAACTGGCCGCCTTTGCCCTGCCGCATCTCTATATTGTGTACGACGGCGCCAAGCGGCAGGTTGGCGAGTTTGAGGCAATTGCCGGGTTTTATGTCGGATTCAGGGCCGGTCATGACCTTATCGCCGACCTTGAGTCCAACAGGGGCAAGAATGTAGCGCTTTTCCCCGTCGGCATAGAACAGCAGGGCGATATGCGCCGAGCGGTTGGGATCGTACTCAACAGTGGCCACCTTGGCCGGAATACCTTCCTTATCGCGCTTAAAGTCGATCATGCGGTAACGCCGTTTGTGGCCGCCTCCGCGCTGCCATGACGTAACGCGGCCCGCGTTGTTGCGGCCGCCGGTTTTGCGCAAAGGCTTGATCAGACTCTTTTGCGGCCTGTCGGTCGTTAGTTCCTCGAAGGTGGCATATGTCTGAAACCGACGACCTGGTGATGTCGGCTTCACTTTCCTGATTCCCATTTTACCTTTTCCTCCCGGCTAGACGCCTTCAAAAAACTCGACCCGCTGCCCGGGTTTGATGGTTACGACAGCCTTTTTCCAGTCAGGCGACTTAGTAAAATGCCGGCCAACCCTTTTTAACTTCCCCCTCATGCTCAATGTGGCCACATCGAGGACGTTGACCTTGAAGATTTTTTCCACTGCCACCTTGATTTCAATCTTGTTTGCCCTGCGGTCCACTTCGAAGAAAAGCTTGTTTCTCAGGTCTTTTTCGGTGGTGCTCTTCTCTGTCACCAGGGGGCGTTTCAATATCTGGTATGTCTTGGAGTTCATGCCAGCGCCTCCTCGATCCTGCCTACGCATTCCCTGCTAAGGATCACCGCATGATAGTTCAACAGATCGTAGACGTTGAGTCCTTCGGATCGCAGGACTTTGACGTTGGGAATATTACGAGCGGATTTTTCTATGATTTCGTCGGGCTCGGGCAAAACGACCAGGGTCTTGCCAAGTTCGAACCGATCTAGCAGGTCTACGAAATCTTTGGTCCGAATCCTATCGAGTTTGAACTGGTCGATCACCTTGAACTCAGCGTCGAGCACCTTCTGGCTCAGGGCCATCTTGAGCGCCTGGCGCCTGACCTTTTTGGGTACACGCATCAGGTAATCCCTGGGCTGGGGACCATGAATGATCCCGCCTCCGCGCCAGATGGGGGACCGGCTTGTTCCTGCCCGAGCACGTCCGGTGCCCTTTTGCCGCCAGGGCTTTTTGCCTCCGCCCCTGACTTCGCTGCGACCTTTGGTCTTCGCGGTTCCGGCCCTGCGTTTGGCCAGTTGATAGATCACGACCTCATGGAGAACGTGAGATTTCACAGGCACACCGAATATGGCGTCGCTGAGTTCGAGCTGGCCCGTCACTTCACTGTCCAAATTAAAAACATCCACAATTGGCATGGTAATCCTCAAAATTCCCCAAAATCCGTTTCGCCTATACCCGACCTCTATACCACCCGATTTGTCTTGCGAATGATTACGATTCCGTTCTTTGCACCCGGAACGGCGCCGTGGATCAGCAGCAGGTTGTCTTCGGTACGGACGTCAACGACCTTGAGGTTCAAAACGGTCGTTCGCTTGTTGCCTTTCTGTCCGGGCATCTTCTTGCCCTTGATGACGCGTCCCGGGTAGGTTGCCATACCCGTTGAACCAGGCTCACGGACGTTCTTGGAGCCATGGCCGCTGGGCCCCCGTTGGAAACGCCATCGTTTGATGGTGCCGGCAAATCCTTTACCCTTGCTCTTCCCGATTATATCGACGTGATCGCCAATCTCGAATATCTCGGCAAGCACCTGATCGCCGGGATTGTGTTCAGAGGGATTTTCAGCCGGGACCTCTCGCAGAACATCGAAATAGCCTTTTCCCACCTTGTCCAGATGGCCCTTCAACGGGCGGTTTACGTTTTTTAGCTTCTTTGTCCCAAAACCTATCTGCAACGCAGCGTAGCCGTACTTTTCGGGGGTCTTTACCTGGGTCACCGTGCACGGACCGGCTTGGACGAGGGTTACCGGATAGACGGTGCCGTCGTCTGCGAAGACCTGGGTCATATCGAGTTTGCGTCCTATAATTGCCGTAATCATTAGCTATTACTCTCTTTGGCTGACTGCCGCCCTAAATCCTAGAGCTTAATTTCGACATCGACCCCGGCGGACAGGGCCAGTTTCATAAGGGAGTCGACCGTCTGCTGGGTCGGGTCCAGGATGTCGATCAGACGCTTGTGGACTCGTATCTCGAACTGCTCCCGCGACTTCTTGTCCACGTGAGGAGAACGCAAGACAGTATACCGGTTGATTTTTGTTGGAAGCGGTATCGGTCCGGCCACCCGCGCACCGGTCTTTTTCGCCGTTATCACGATCTCATTGGTTGATTGATCAAGCAACTTGTGATCGTAAGCCTTCAGTCGGATGCGAATTCTCTGATTCGTCACCATTTGCCTTCCTATCAAATAGACAACCGGAGCCAGGCTCCGGTTGCCCTGTTGCAAATTTAACTAATTGACGATCTCGGTAAGAACCCCGGCGCCTACGGTTCGGCCGCCTTCGCGAATTGCGAATCGCAACTCTTTTTCGAGTGCAACCGGAGTAATAAGCTGTACCTCGCAACTGATATTGTCGCCGGGCATAACCATTTCGACCCCTTCGGGCAGGGTCATGACGCCG
>OMSV01000124.1 GCA_900290385.1 Syntrophobacter sp. SbD2
GAAAAGTGGCTGCTAGAGCTTGCGGCCCATCATGGATTCTCGCCTACCTTGATCAACTCTATCCAGTACCTGACCATGCCCTCAGCGATGATGGCCAGATACAAAGATAAAGACCCGATCAGGTGGTTCAAAATCTCAAAGCTTACTTTCGCCAACCTGCGCGCACGCATTAAAGAAGAGGGAGCCGATGAAATCATCAGCATCGCCCTTATGTCGCAAAAAGATGTCGTAGGGCTGCTTTACGTCACCAATGACGGGACATATAAGGTAGGGGCAGGGCAAAGCGAACTTCTAAGGGCCATTGGGAACCAACTCGGGGTTTCCATTCAGAATGCGATGCTGTTCGACTCGGTAGAACGTGCGAAGTGCGAACTGGAGATCAGCTTTGACGCCATTCAGGACGCCATTTTCCTGATTGATAACAGGATGCGGATTGATCGAGTGAACCGCACCAGCGAGATGGTTTACGGGCCGAACCTGGTCGGGCAAAAATACCCCCTGGTACTCTACGGGACCGAGCAGCCCCCTATCGAGTGCCCCATTTGGGCATGCCTGTGGGGTGCTCAGCCCTTTCGCGGGGAGGGCCCACACCCGCGCTGGGGAGGCCACTACCGAAGCCAGGAAACTCGAACAACGCCTTCAGCAGTCGGAGCGGCTCAAGGCGCTGGGGACGCTTGCCGCTGGAATCGCTCACGAAATTCGAAACCCGCTGGCTACCATAAACTTCAATACCCAGATGCTTCGGCGCGAACTGGAATTACTACCCGCCCAACAGGAGATGTTAGAAGACGTATTCGAGCAGATACGCAAGATGGACCGTATCATTCAGCAGGTGCTCCATTTCGCGCGGCCTCGCGATCCTCAGTTCGTGCCCGGCAGCCTGAATGAAGTCGTACGCCACTGCCTGGACATGTCGAAGATGTACCTCATAAAGGCCCATGCTGAAGTTTCAGTCGATTTGCAGCCGGACCTGCCCCCCACCGTCATGGATTTCAATCAGATCTGCCAAGTATTGATGAACCTGATAATCAATTCCGTCGAGGCGATGCCGGGGGGCGGAAAATTGAGGATAAGCACTTCTTTGGACCAGGAGCAGGGGCAAATCTTTGACATTCACGATTCGGGGATCGGTATCCTGGATGAAGACAAAGGCCGCATCTTCGACCCTTTCTTTACGCGAAAACCTGAAGGGACAGGAATGGGTCTCAGTATTTCAAGGCAGATAATCGAAAAACATGGTGCTCTTATGGAACTGGCTTCCATTCCGGGAGAAGGGACCACTTTCCGGCTGATCTTCCCCGTGGGGACCAGTCCGAGACCAGCGGTTCCGGACCAGCCGCCGGAGCCTTCAGCCAAGACGGTTCAGGGTGTGAAGACGAAAAAGAAAAAATAGATTCGGTTCCGGGCTGGTCAACAGAAGTCTTAATAAACATCAGCTTAAACTAATAAATCATCTTTACTATATCTTAAAAGGGAATGCCCTTTTGTTTCAAAAGTCTCTTCGTGAATGTCTCGATCATAAAACAGGCCACCGTCACCTCTATCCAATCCCGGAATATCTCCCGAGAGTCCATCGGGTTCAATGCCCAGCTCATTGATCTCGATTTGATCTACAATAGATGAAAATCCCATCGAATCGGCAAGTGACAATGAGATCGTGTTCGGCCTCACTTTCAATCGTGCCTTCAAGAAAAACAACTCCCTTCCTAAAGAAAATCCTGAGTTCTTCCGTGTCGATTCTCTCGTCGGTTTGCAGGCGCTCATAGATCAGATGGACTACCTGTTCATTGGCCAAACCCTGGTATTCATCGGGGACCTTTCCGGAAGCGGCCGCTTCATACATCTGCGGCAGGCTCCTATGCTGCTTTTCATAGTCGCGGGCGCACTCCACGCAAAGTCGAGCCCAAGGTATCGCCTGCAACCTTCTCGGCGCTATATCGTCCCCACATGACTCACAAGACCCATAATCGCCAAGCGACATCTTGATCAGCGCCAGATCGATCTGCTCGATTTCGATTTTCCCATTCTCGTCGAGTTTGTCGTAAGGCTTGGTAATGCTGGCCTTCTGAGCCTCTTCTTCCAACTCTATGGCCGGCTCTTCCAGTTCCTGCCATGCCGCCGCAAGCCTGCGAACTCTTTCCAGTATGCTGCTGCGACTCTCAAGAAGCATATTTCTAAGGAAAAGTATTTCTTGCTTGCTCATTTTTGAATCCTCCTGCGCACGACAACCAGAAATAATCACATGCGTTTAACAATAAGAAGCCCGTAAGAACAATTCAAGTATCTTCAGCAACAGATCGAAATCGCAGCCACATCCGGTGCAGAGCAGTTTCACCTATGTGACATCGGCGCGGTCGCGAATGACTGCAATTTTCTCTTGAGTTATTGCGCCACCGCTGATTACACGAGGAGCACCTCCAAGTCCCTGAATTTATTTGATCCTTCCAGATGGCTCTTGTAAATCGGCCTTGGATAACGTACTTATCTCACCCTGAGGGATGGGACCAGCCCAACCGAACCAATTGATTTCCTCATAACGAATCTGCTAAAATTTAATTCGACACCGGTTCGGTCTGAGTTCCAGGGGGGGATATGCTCAGAAGATTGAATCCGGGCTCGTGGGTTAGTCTGGTTGCGCTCCTGTTGATCTGCGGATGCGCAAAAGAAACTGTTAACACTGAGCAGCTCGCGCCCATAAGTGATGAGGCAAAGGCCGCGCCTGTCGCCGAACCGGCTCCGGAGGCGCATTTTTCCCGGAACGCGCCCTTGAAGCCGCCTGGAAAGGATTTGTCCACCCTGAGCCGGGCGATAACCGATAAGCAAGTGCGAAAGCTGCAGCAGAAGGACCCTGACCTGGAATTTTGCCGTTGCATCGAAATTCTTTGCCGCCTGAACAACAAGGATAAGGAATATATACGCGAGGATATGAAGCGAAAGCGTCCCCTGACTGTGCCAAAGAATTTCTCTTCCTACAAGGACTGGTCGCCTCTTCCCGGAAACATTGCAGGTGCGGGCAATTTACCCAAGTTAATCCTGCTGGTAAAAAATATCCACTTTCTTGGATGGTATCAGAACGGCAGACTGGTTGACGATACCTATGTGTGCACAGGAAAGATGAATACCTGGACGAAAAAGGGACTATACAGTGTAAAGGCAAAAGATCCCAATCACATGTCCACCTACCCGAACGCTTACGGCTATCCCGCTGTCATGCCTAACGCCCTGCATATCTACGACCGTGTTTGGATTCACACCGGGGACGTGATCGGCCCAAATTGCTCGCACGGCTGCATAAACGTTCCGATATTCCCCGCCGAAAAGCTATACAACTGGACCAACGTAGGGACTGCGGTCCTGATTACGGAATCTTTGGAGGATTTGGGCCGCGACATCAAGACCGCTCGTTTGGACAAACTCAATCCGCAAAAGGCCCCGCCGGTAAAAGAAAAGGGCAAACAGGATAATCGGCAGACATCCGCGAATGAAACGCCGAAACAGTTTCCTGGAAACAGCAACAAAGCCACAATGGGAGGGATTTAGAAAATGGAAGTCAGCAGGCGAATTCCTTGGCGTATCGGGCTTCATTTGTTTTGCTGGGCATTTGTTGGCGCAGCCCTATGCTCATGTTCGCTTTTCCAATCACACATAACTCCACGGCCCCTGACAGAGACCAAGGCGCCGCCGACAAAAGCCCCTCCGGAGTGCGAGCTTCCCTACTGCACGGTAGACCTTGATTTTCCCTTATCCCTTATCACCAAACCAAAGATCTACGTATTAAAACAGGACCGCCGGCTCTTGCTGATCCAGGATAAAACGCTCGTTCGTGAATTTCACATCGCACTTGGATTCAATCCGAAAGGGGACAAATACTTTAGAGGCGACGGCAGAACCCCCGAGGGAGAATACTTCGTGTGCAGCAAGAACTCTTCAAGCCAGTTTTACAAGTCCCTTGGAATAAACTACCCCAATCCGCGCAATGCGCAAAATGCCCTGTCATGCGGCATGATTTCCGATAATGACTACTGCTTGATCAAACAGGCAAATGACGCAATGAGGTTGCCGCCCTCCAATACGGCCCTGGGCGGACAGATATTCATCCATGGCGGAGGCTGCCAAAAGGACTGGACCCTGGGCTGCATAGCAGTGCAGAACAGCGCCATAGACGAATTGTTCAGCGTGGTCCAGGTCGGCACACCCGTTTTTATAATGCCCTGAGCGGCCCAAACCTGCGGCCACACGCACACTATAAGGGCTTGCGCAGAAGGCCCTTAAGTGCGAAGGCTGAAGTTAGAAGGGTATATCGTCATCCGGAGGCCCAGTATTGGCAGGCAGCTCTTCTATTGCGGAGCGCCCGGCGGGACCGGGGTTTCTCATATGGTTCTGGCCGCCGGCAGTCCCCTGGCCCTGTCCCTGGCCTTGCCCTTGGCCCTGCGCTTGTCCCTGACCCTGGCCTTGTCCTTCCGCGCTCCCAAGCAACTGGATTTCCCTGGCTATAATATCGGTAAAATAGCGTTTCTGACCTTGAGGGTCGTCCCACTGGTTGGTCCGAATACTGCCTTCAACATAGACCTGCCGGCCTTTGGCCAGATAATTTCCACAGAACTCAGCCGTTTTGCCGAAGGTAACGATACGGTGCCATTCCGTTCGCTCCTCCCGGTTGCCTTCTGTTCCGGCAGAGACATAGTCATTTGTTGCGAGGTTGAATTTTGCAACTGCGACCCCGTTGGGACTGTATCGGATGTCCGGGTCAGCCCCCAATCTGCCAACTAATATTACCTTATTGACCGTCCCTTTAGCCATTTCTTACCTTCCCCTTTTAGCGAAATATGGAGTCGAAAATACCAGGATTCCAGTCACAATATATCATGAATCAAGAAGGAGGAAAATCATACGGGATTTTTTCTGGCTTCGCCTCGCTTTGGCCTTGATCGCCGACCATCGAGTATCTGATTTGCGCCCTCCGGCTTCCGATTGACTACCGTGTGGAAACAGTCTAGAGTAAAAGTTTGAAAACAACCCGGAAATTTGTTCCCAATTCTTTGACGCGCCTCGCCCCAAGTTGGTGAGAAATGAGATTATTGCGATCGGTTTTATTTTTCATCACTTTATTTTTTTCTACCATAATTCTGGGGATTTCACTTGTAATAATCTCTTTTGTAAATAAGGCATGGATGCGTTTTCCGGAAAAGCTATGGGGTAACGCGAACCTATGGGCCGCCGGGGTAAAGGTTAACGTCACGGGTCTTGAAAATATAAATAACCGGGGCACTTACATATTCGTCAGCAATCATCAGGGTTGGTTCGATATTTTTACCGCGATTGGGAAGTTGCCGTTCCATTTTAGCTGGCTCGCAAAAGTGGAGCTATTCAAGATCCCGGTCCTTGGGGCCGCGATGTCCAGGGCAGGCTATATCTCAATCGACCGCAGGGACCACAGGAAGGCGATGAACAGCCTCAACAGGGCCGCCGAACAGATTCGGCAGGGGACCTCAGTATTCATCTTCCCTGAAGGCACCAGAAGCGCTGACGGGGTACTCAGAGATTTCAAGAAAGGCTGGCTCGTCCTGGCCGCCAAATCGCGGCAGCCCGTCGTCCCCATCAGCATCAGCGGATCTTATCGCATTTTTCCCCCAAAGAACTGGACGATCTATCCGGGGGAAATCAGGTTTTCAATAGGCAAGCCGATTCAGGCCACAGGCAGCGAAACCGTAGACCGAGACATACTGCTGGAACAGATCCGGGAGGCGATCCGCGCCAATTTGACTTTTGAAGAGGCCGGGGGCGGCTCCGAAGTTGAGCCGGAAATAAAGAGGGCCGATTAGCATGACGGGGGTAACATTTGCAGCGATGCCTGAAAAATCGACTGGTCCAGCTTTAAAGGTCATCCCCATGGGTGGTCTGGGCGAAATAGGCCTCAACATGATGGTGCTCGAGTATGATGATACCATCGTGATTGTCGACGCCGGCTTGATGTTTCCCGAAGAAGAGATGCTGGGTATCGATATAGTGATTCCCGATTTTAGCTATCTTCTCAAAAATAGAGACAAGGTGGCCGGCCTTGTCGTAACGCACGGCCATGAAGACCACATAGGAGCGGTTCCCTTCCTTGTCCGCGAACTGCCCATCCCGATTTACGGAACAGCCCTCACCCTTGCCCTGATCAAGGAAAAACTCCGTGAGCACAACTTGCTCGACAGAGCGGACCTTATTCAGATCGCCCCCCGCCAGGTCATTGAGATAGGGCCGTTCGGTTTCGAATTCATCCGGGTCTGCCACAGCATCCCCGACGGCGTTGGGCTTGCCATCCGCACCCCGGTCGGGGTCCTCATCCACTCTGGCGACTTCAAGATCGACAACACGCCCGTAGACGGCAAAAGGTTTGATATCGCGCGGCTTGGCTCCTATGGCGAAGAGGGCGTTCTGGCCCTTTTTTCCGATTCGACCAACGTGGAGCGCGAGGGTTACACGGTATCCGAAAAGGAAGTGGGCGCCACGCTTCGCGAAGTATTCCAGGAAAAGCAGGGAAGGGTAATAGTCGCCGTATTTGCGAGCAACCTGCACCGGATACAGCAGCTTATCCATATTGCGCGCGAGTTCGGGCGCAAGGTCCTGCTCAACGGCAAATCGATGGTTACAAACGTTCGGATCGCGCGCGAATTGGGTTATCTCGATTTTACGAGGGACGATGAGATATCGATTCAGGACCTTCAGTACATGCCCGACTCACAGGTGATGATGCTGACCACCGGCACGCAGGGCGAACCGATGAGCGCCCTGAGCCGGATGGCTTTCAACGATCACAAAAAACTCAAAGTGAAGGAAGGGGATACGATAATCCTCTCCTCCAAGTTCATTCCCGGAAACGAGCGCACCATTCACAACATTATAAACCACCTGTGCAGGAATGGGGCCGATGTAATACACGAGCAGGTCAAAGACATCCATGTCTCGGGGCACGCTTATCAGGAAGAGCTCAAGATACTTATAAATGTGGTCCAGCCCCGCTATTTCATCCCGATTCACGGTGAATACCGCCATCTTATGAAGCACAGGCAACTGGCGATGTCCCTGGGTATGTCCCCCGCCAACTGCCTTTTAATAGAAAACGGCGCCATTATTTGCCTGGGCCGGGACACGGTGTATACAAAAGACAAAATTGAGACCGGCAGGGTTTTTGTCGACGGCAAAGGGGTTGGCGACGTAGGAGGCCTCGTGCTTCGGGACCGCAGGCACCTGTCTGAAGACGGGCTTGTAATAGCATCGTTGGTGGTAAACAAGGAGACTCACGAAATTCTGAGCGGCCCGGACATATTCAGCAGAGGTTTCATTCACGAAGAGACAAAACCGGAAATCCTCTTTGAGGCCAAGTGCGTAATATTCGAAGCCATCGACAGGCAACTGGAGGAAGACCACCAACTGGACTGCGTGCTTCTCCAGGACGAAATACGCCGCGAACTCAAGCGCTTCTTTAACCGAATCCTGGACAGGAGGCCGGTTATTTACCCTATCGTGGTGGAGATTTGACAGTGAACCGTGAATTGTGAACCGAGAAAAGAGGCGAAAGTGAAACGCTTCTGCTGCTCACTGCTCGTCGCGAAGCGATAGAACCAGAAGGAGTTATTTTTCTGTTCACTCTTCACTGTTCACTCTTCACCGCCTTATAGAGGCTCCCAATGGATCGAAAAAAGCACGAAATATTGGCTCTATGCCTTTTGACGATCTCGCTTCTGGTCGTCTTCAGTCTTTTGTCCTACAGCGAAAAAGACCCCACTATTTTCTTTTCTTCGCAAGATTTTACCAGCAACTGGGTAGGCGCCTTCGGGGCCAACATTGCATGGCCGCTGGTCACCTTTTTTGGAATGGGCGCCTACGGGCTGACAATTGCGGGTTTGTGGGCAAGCTGGCGTCTTTTCAGGCAACCCGTAATCGAACGGATGTGGTACCGGCTTTTGGGTATCGCTCTTCTCATCTTGACCACGATGACTCTGGGCGCACTTCATCGGGACTCGGTCGTTTTTTTGGGCCAGGAATTCGAACCCGGCGGAGAAATCGGCAGGGGCCTCGCTGGATTTCTTGGCGACCGGCTTTCGGCGCTGGGTTCGCATACGCTTCTAATCGGGATGTTTCTCATTGCTCTTCTACTTTCCACCCCCCTCACGCTAGAAGCCATAGTCCAGGGGATTTCGGCATTCTGGGGCAAGACGACCGGTTGGTTTCGCAGAGACAGGAAAGCAGCACAAGTCGGGCAGTTGGTGGCCGAATCGCTCGATGCGACCCCGAATCGATTGAAAACCAAGCAAAAACTCGCCTTGCCTACCGTCCAAACGGAGCTGTTCCAAAAAAGGCAGGCCCGCAGCGGGTCCATTTCGCCGGTGTCCTCAGCCGTGCATCGGGACCAATATGGGCTTCCCGATATCACTATGCTGGACACATATGAAACAGACACGGCCAAACCCGATTGGAAACGGCTCGAACAAAACGGCGCCGTTCTGGAAGAAAAGCTGGCCGACTTCGGCG
>OMSV01000093.1 GCA_900290385.1 Syntrophobacter sp. SbD2
TGCTTTTTCCCTCGAAGTTACCACTACTGCGCAATTTCCGTCCGCCGGATGGGTTTGCGAGCCGAAAGTGTGAATGCCGCCTGGTACTACGGGCTTCAGGTCCGCCAGTCTTTCCCGGCTGGTCGGCATTATTCCCTCGTCTGTTTCCACCAGAACGGTCTTTTTTTTGGAAATCCTTATCTCGACCGGAAACATGTACCGTTTTTGAAAATCCCGGTCGCCTTCGAGGGCGGCCTGGTACTGCTCATAGCGCCGCAGGGTTGTCTCATCGGCCTGCTCCCTCGTAAGTCCGGCCTCCCTTGCCACATTTTCGGCGGTCTCGATCATGGAATTCTTGGCCCAGGGATCGTGACCGAAGTTGTCCATCACCCAGTTCTCAGATTCCACTTCGCCCCCCGGGCCCTGTGGATTTGGCCATACGGTGTGGGGTCCGTTTGAGCATCTATCCGTCATAAGGCAGAAGGAATTCCCGTAGAGTCCCGTCTCGACGCCGATGGCAGCCTGGTAGAGGCAAGTGGCTGAGGTAGTGCACGCCTGGCTGATGATCATTCCAGGAATGCCTGGGGCGCCAAGCAGAGCGGCCGCCCAGGGGCTTCCATAGAACCATTTGGGCTGCCCGATAGTGATGCCCAGAAAAAGGTAGTCGAACATCTTCGGGTCCCAGTTCTTCTCGGCCAACCATCTTTTCGATGTATCCGCTGCAAGGATTATGGAGTTCTGGGCCGCCATACTGCCCTGCCACCGTGAGAACGGGGTCGAGTAATAACCCCTGAAAGGTATGTACGCATTATTCAACATGGTCTATGCTTCCTCTAAGATATGAGACAATCTCTCACTCATCACGTTTCTTTGTTCCGCCGCTCGGACAGAAACTAGCTATTTAACAGCTATTTCATAGCTTCTGTCAGAAACGTAGTCAATAACTATTTGACTATGGGTTCAATGTGAAGCTACAATGTAGCTATATGCCCACCCGCAACAAGCAAATATTAACATGGCGGTATGAAACGGGAAACCTCGCTCATGCAGCCTGTATAGAGCGGAAAAAGCACATGGGAAATCCCCCTTCTCGAATGCTTATATGCAACGCCGAACAAAGGGCCGAATTGATGCGCGTTGCTCTTGGCCTCGAACCTGCCGATATGGTGATCCTTAACGCTTCGGTAGTCAATGTGTACACCGGCCAGATCGTGGAAAACTGCCCGGTCAGCATCAAAGGAAAGTGGATCGCCGCAGTAGGACCCGATGCTGCATCGGCAGCCGGTGCATCCACGCTGGTTGTGGATGCCGCCGGGAAAACCCTCATACCGGGCCTGATAGAAGGCCATACTCACATGTGCTTCCAATCCATGGCGGCATTCCTGCCCTATGCCATAAAAGGCGGAACCACCACCATTATTGTCGAAACAATGGAGTACTTCCCGGTGGCCGGCTGCGAGGGGGTTATTGAGTTTCTCGATTCAGTCAAGGATCAGCCGATCAAAATCCTGGGTACTGCACCGGTCATGATATCCATCAGCAAAAGTCTAAACGGCATTTCCCGTGATGTCATGGAAAAGCTGCTTGACAGGGATGAGATTGTCGGGCTGGGAGAATCTTACTGGCAGGCGGTACTGCAATCTCCTGACGCCATGGTCCCGCTCCTTCAGTGCGCCCTTGATCGAGGCAAGCGGTTGGAAGGACACTCGGCAGGGGCAAAGGGGAAGAAATTGGCTGCCTATGCCGCTGCCGGAATCTCCTCCTGCCATGAAGCGATTAACGCAGAGGAGGCCATAGAGCGGTTGCGTCTCGGTTTTTACGTGATGGTGCGGGAAGGAAGCGTCCGAAAAGATCTCGAAGAAATTTCGAAGATCATCGAGACCGGTGTCGATTTAAGAAGACTCATTTTGGTCACCGACAGTGTCGAACCCAAGGAACTGGTCGAGAAGGGCTATCTCGAAGTTGTCGTGCAAAAGGCCATTGCCTGTGGGTTTGATCCGGTCAGCGCAATTCAGATGGCTACCCTTAATGTGGCTGAACATTTTGGCCTGGACAGCGCCATTGGCGGCATTGCGCCCGGCAGGTGCGCCGATATACTGGTGCTTCCCGATGTGAGAACCATTGCACCAGAGATTGTCATCAGCAACGGCCGTGTTGTTTTTAAGGACACAGAGCTCCTGTTGGCGCCCCGAAGACATCATTATTCCCATAGCTGCCTGCAAAGCATTCGGCTAAAGAGCCCGATGAAATCAACGGATTTTGACATTTATGCCAAAACCTCCTCTTTAAGCGGATCGGTCAAGGTCCGGATTATCGAGATGGTGACAGATCTGGTGACCAAAGAATTCCATGCCGATGTTTTTCCCGCCGGAGGGAAAATCGCGGTAGATTTGCAGCAGGATATCGTGAAAGTAGCGGCGATTGATTACAGAAACAATCCAGGCCGCTCATTTGTCGGGCTGATAAAAGGGTTTGGGATTCAGAAGGGCTCGATTGCATGCAGCGCCGCATGGGACACCTCAGACATTATCGTGGTGGGCGCAGATGAAGAAGATATGGCGCTGGCTGTCAATCGAATCCGCGAATTGCAGGGCGGCATTACCGTCTGTAGAGATGGGAAGATAATGGCTGAACTGCCGCTTCCAATTTTTGGGGTTATATCGGATCTGGGCATGGACCAGCTTGCCGAAAGGCTCGATTCGGTGAGGCAGGCGGCGCGCGGTCTTGGCATTTCCTTTGCGGACCCGGTGCTTTCATTGTCCACCCTTACGGGGGCGGCGATTCCCTACCTTAGAATCTGTGAGGAGGGCCTGGTAAACCTGAGGGACGGCAAAACGCTTCCCCTCGAGGTGCGTTGAAGTCAGTATATGAAGGATTGGCAATCGCCCGATGATCTTCCGAAGTCAATATTGAAACCAGGTGCGCAGAACATATGAAACGTGTCATTAATCTAAACGTGAATGGGGACCCCTACACAGTAGCTGTTTATCCGTGGCAGACCCTGAACGAGGTGCTCCGCGAGCAGCTTAACCTGACGGGAGTCAAGCTGGGCTGCGGGACCGGAGATTGCGGGGCCTGTACGGTGCATGTCGACGGGCGGGCTGTGAGTTCCTGCCTCACTCTGGCCGTGCGGATGGAGGGGAAAAAGGTCACCACGGTGGAAGGGTTGGCGCCTTCAGGGGAGCAACTGCACCCTATTCAGGAGGCGTTTATCGACAAAGGCGCTATCCAGTGCGGGTTCTGTACGTGCGGGATGGAAATGGCGGCCCTGGACCTTTTGAGCCGAAATCGATCGCCTGCGGAAACCGAGATACGGGAGGCCATATCCGGAAATCTCTGCCGGTGCACGGGATGATACGCTAAAATCGTCGAAGCCATCGCCGCTGCCGGCCGTAAGATGAGCGAATCCTCTACAAGGAAACCGTGATGAGGCTTTCACGCTTTGACTTCTATGAGCCTGCAACCATTGAAGAAGTAATCGGGCTGCTGCGCTCCAAAGGGCCTGATGCGCGGGTTATGGCCGGAGGCACGGACCTGCTGAACAAGATCCGCGTCCGCGCCCTTGCGCCCAAAACCATTATAGGACTCAAAAGAATCGAGGGCCTGGACAAAATCATCTTCGACGAGCGCACGGGGCTCACTATCGGGGCTACCGCTCTTCTGGCCGACGTGGCTCGACATCCCGATATCCTCGAGCATTATCCCGATGTTGCCCAGGCAGCCCGTGGGACCGCCAATGTGCAGGTACGCAACATGGGAACGGTAGTTGGAAATCTGTGCAATGCCTCTCCCTCGGCCGACAATGCCCCAACCCTTCTGGCCATGAATGCCCAGGTCCTTATCAGGGGGGCTGCCGGTGAGCGCAAACTTGCGCTCGATCAATTCTTTAAAGGCCCGGGGATGACCGCCCTGGGGCCCCATGAGATCGTCACGGCCGTTTGCGTCCCCGTGCCTCCTTCAAACGCTGGAACTGCTTATCTGAGCCTTTCCGCCCGGGGAAGGCTCGATTGCACCGCCGTTGGCGCCGGCGTAATGGTGATTGCCAACGGGCCGGTTTGTGAGGAGATGAGACTTTTTATCGCCGCCTGCGGGCCCACTCCGCTTCGTGCCCCCAAAACGGAGGACCTTGTTCGCGGAAGAGAATTGACCGAAGAGCTTCTGGAAAAAGCAGGGGTTCAGGCTTGCGAGGAATCGCGGCCCATCACCGACCTTAGAGCGAGTGCCGGCTACAGGACAAAGATCGTTGCCGTCCTGATCCGGCGCGCCGTAAAGCAAGCCCACGAAAAAGCCCTGCTGAAACGCCGGGCGCTTTGACGGATAAGAATAAACTTATGAAACAATACGATATCGTTGGAAAAAATGTCCCGAGAAACGATGCGCGAGTAAAGGCTACAGGTGCGGCGGTATACACCGATGACATCAAGCTTCCCGGGATGCTCAGCGGCAGGATTTTGAGGAGTCCTTTTCCCCATGCGCGTATCGTTCATATCGATACGAGCAAGGCGGATCGTATTCCGGGAGTGAGATGCATCATAACCGGAGAGGACACGCCTAAAGTGAAGTACGGCAACTGGCGTCTTTTTCCGGAAACCCAGGACGAATATCCGCTGGCTGTCGACAAGGTGCGCTTCATTGGTGATGAAGTAGCCGCAGTGGCGGCAATCGATCCGGATATCGCCGAAGAGGCGCTTGGCCTGATTAAAGTCGATTACGAAGAGCTTCCGGCTGTATTCGACGTGGACTCGGCGATTCGGGAAGGGGCCCCCGTCATTCACGACTACTGTCCGACCAATATCAGTGTAAACCGCAAAATCATGTATGGAGACATCGATAAGGCTTTTGCCGAATCCGACTACATCCGCGAAGACATCTTCACGGTTCATGCGGTGAGCCATGCCTATCTGGAACCCTGCTCGTCTGTGGCCCAGTGCGACCTGGATGGACGGATCACCCTGTGGACATCTACTCAGGTGCCCTACATTGTCCAGTGCCTCCTGGCGTCGACTCTCAAGATGAGAGAAAACGACATCCGTGTGATTAAACCCTTTGTCGGAGGAGGTTTCGGCGGGAAAATGGAGCTGCGGGCCTGGGAGTTCTGCGCGGCCTTCATGGCAAAAAAGACCGGAAGGCCCGTCAAGTTTAC
>OMSV01000086.1:0-746 GCA_900290385.1 Syntrophobacter sp. SbD2
CATTTTTCAGGCCGGCAAGACCAGGGCTTAATTCCGGCTCGTTTTCATAGACGTCCAGCCCGGCGCCGCGAATGCGTCCGTGCCGCAGGGCCTCAACAAGCGCCTTTTCGTCGACCACCGGGCCTCGGGCCGTATTGATAAGGCGGGCGGATGGTTTCATAATCTCCAGTTCCCGGCTTCCAATCAGGCGCCGGGTCGAAGGACTCAGGGGAACGTGGAGGGTGACAAAATCGGCTTCCCGAAGGAGTTCGTCAAATGGGGCGTAGGAAACACTCAAGTGCTTTTCCTGTAAAGGATCGAGGCGGGTCCTGCTGTGATAGAGAACCTTCATGTCGAATCCGCGCGCCCTTCTTGCCACTGCCTGCCCGATCCGGCCGAAGCCCACGATTCCAAGGACCTTTCCGCTCACACTCGATCCCAGGAAGTGTAAGGGCGCCCAGTACCTGAATTCTCCCTCCCGGGTCATCGCGTCCCCTTCCACAATCCTTCGAGCGCTCGCCAGAATCAGGGCAAAGGTAAGGTCGGCAGTTTCGTCCGTCAGGACACCTGGAGTGTTTGTCACCGGAATTCTCTTCGCGGTTGCAGCCTCAATATCGATATGATCGAAACCCACTCCGTTATTGGCAATAACCTTAAGGCCCGGCGCACGCTCCAGGACCTCTTTATCGATGCGGTCGGTAATCGTGCATAAAAGCCCTTGCTTGTTTTCAACGCCCTTGAGCATCCCGGCGCGATTTATCGGCTTG
>OMSV01000086.1:756-3694 GCA_900290385.1 Syntrophobacter sp. SbD2
ACCCGGCGCGATTTATCGGCTTGTCTTCATCGTGTATTTTCACTGCATGGTCCGAACAAATTCGGTCCAAAACTTCTTCCGGTACCCGGGCAGTGATAAAGACTTCCATCTTATTGCCCTCCCCCCATGATATTTACAGGTTCGCCAAACTGTCCGGTTGATCTGTCTCAAAGCGATCAAGTGTATATCATAACCGGCTTTCCATGCTAAAGTCCTATCCGGAGTTTCCGGATGGAAACTGGAGTATCGTCTGCCAGCCGCGCGGAGAACCGGCGCACGCGGCAAATGGAGAGGCATGCGCAATGGAACTGTTTGCCGTCTTCGTACAAAACATCTTGCCCATCTTTATTGTGGCAGGCATCGGGTTTCTGATCGTGCGCTATTTGGGGGCCGACGTCCGAAATACTGCATTACTTGGAGGGGCCTCCACTCTGCCTGATGGCGCAGGGACGGTACCGGATCATGCGCTGTTCATGCCGAGGTACGCTCATGCGAAAAAACCCCTGCCCATAGAAGGAGGACAGGGGGACATGATAAAACGTTAGTGATTTACTTGACGTAGTTATCGGCGTTTGTTGCCACCGCCTCCGCCACGTGATCCTCCACCGCTTGATCCGCCTCCTCCGCCATCGTCATCACCGCCACCGGCCCAGGCTGCTCCCACGGCTACACCCCCGTAAAACCCGACCACTCCATTTTTGAACTTAGCCGATTATAAGAATGCACAAGGAGAGGCTTGAACTCAGGATAGAATTTTGGAAACTCTCGACCCCATCTTAATTTATTGCGCGTCCTGCCTCGACTATGAATATTTCTTCCCAAGTTCCTCCAGGCCGGCCTTCTGGAGGTCCCCCGGCGTCATAACGACCTGGAATTTTACGTCGGCTTTGAAAGTAAGAAACCAGGGCTCCGCAAATGCCGGAATCTGGGAAGGATCAACCAGATTTATGACCAGTATTGCACTGCGCTGCCCGTCCTGGTCAGTGAAATAAACTGCCTCCGGTTTGGCATCCTCGAGGATGCGGCCGATCTTTTGGCCCACGGTGCCGTCCCTGACCGCCTTGTTGAACTCGTCATGAGGAAACTTAACATTCAAGAGCATTCGCATAAACATCCCCCCACAATTAAAGTGTCATTCTTGAATACAATGTTGAAAGTAATCATGGGATCGGACGGATACAACTTTGCACATGGACCGGGCTGAGGGCGGCGGGATGGCCTCTTTTTGCACCCGGAAACCCCGGATGAGAACTCCACACCCCGCCTGCCGGGTAATCCTTGCAATTGTAGCCGGGTCGAGGCACAATCATATCTGCCGATTTTAGCGCACACCGGTATCAGCCGGGAGCATGGGGATACTGTCTTGCTTACGTTGCGGGAGAAAGACCGGCATGTTTGGCTCGAGAGCGGGAAGGGCAGTTTGTCTGACCCTTCGGAGGCATAAAATAAGGAATTTGTGAGGGCTGATTTTAATGGATGTTAGCAAACCCATTCTGGTGACTGGCGCGGCTGGTTTCATCGGTTTTCATATAGCATTGAAGATGCTTGAAGCGGGAAGGATCGTAGCCGGTCTGGACAATATCAACGACTATTATGACGTAAGACTGAAGCAAGACCGGCTTTCTTTGCTTCTCCAATATCCCGGATTTAAGTTTTTCAAACTTAACCTCGAGGACCATTCTGCAATTGAAGAGATCTTTAAAGAGTATTCATTCGACATAGTGTTGAACATGGCTGCCCAGGCTGGAGTTCGCTATTCGCTGACCAACCCTCGTGCCTATATTCAAAGCAATATCGACGGCTTTTCAAACGTGCTCGAGTGTTGCAGGCACGGTGGAGTTAAACATCTGATATTTGCCTCATCGAGCTCGGTCTATGGCGCAAACGAAAAGATCCCCTTCTCCGTGCACGATAGCGTGGACCACCCGGTCTCCCTTTACGCGGCCACCAAGAAAGCAAACGAGCTGATGGCCCATACGTACGCCCACCTCTATGGAATCCCATCTACAGGTCTGCGCTTTTTTACCGTTTACGGTCCGTGGGGACGTCCGGACATGGCTCTTTTCCTTTTTACTCGAGCAATACTGGCAGGGGAACCTATTAAAATATTTAACAGCGGTCTTATGAGCCGCGATTTCACCTATATTGACGACGCTGTGGAAGCAATACTGCGGCTAATTGATCATCCTGCTGCTCCAGACCAGAAGTGGGATGGACTCAGGCCGGACCCCGGCGCCAGTTTCGCTCCCTACAAGATCTATAATATAGGAAACAATAAGCCCGTCCAGCTTCTCGAATTTGTATCGGTAATTGAGGATTGCCTTCAAATTAAGGCACAAAAGGAATTTCTTCCCATGCAGCCCGGCGATGTCCGGATAACCTGTGCAGATATCGAGGACATTGCCCGCGATTTCAGCTTCCGCCCGCGAACCCCCCTGCGCCAGGGGATATCGAGTTTCATAGCCTGGTACAGGCAATACTATGGGAGCCGCACGAACAAAGATTAGAAGCACAGATATCGGAAGGAACCATCTTCGGACGGAAACCAGCCTAACGCGGAACAGCAGACCAAAACATTCGAGGGTTGCGATCTCGCGCAACCCTCGAAGTCTTGGTGGCCGAAGGAGGCCCCATGGGGAGGTGGGAAAAGGGGAAAGAGGCAGAAACGAGTTTGAATAAACAACCCTGAAGGAACTCGATACCGAGCGCGCGAAGGCCAACGAGGTCGAGGCAGCTGTCGAACTTGAACGTAGGGACAGGGGAGCGCTATTGCGAATGTGAAAGCGCGTAACAACGGGAAGAAGAGCCTGATCGTCGAAAAATCGAGCAGAATCGCATCAGGAAGCGAAATAGAACAAGATTTTCAGAGAGCATCCTCCAGCAGGATCGCGTGGCGCGATAAACACCAGGGTCGGAGCCTGGTATTCTGGAAAAGTGG
>OMSV01000061.1:0-2139 GCA_900290385.1 Syntrophobacter sp. SbD2
GCATCCTCCTCCGTGTTGTACAGGGTATAGGTATCGCTCAATCTTTCCAGCACAGTGGCTTCCACGCTGCCTTCAATTCCTGCGATGTGCATATTTTGAAGCGTTTCTTCACTCACGGTGTTCGTTGTGTTCTTGCCCGCAATGAGAGAACTGGTGAGCGATGCGGTAAAAGCGCTCAATATCACGGCACAGGCCAGCATCCAGACGAGGCCCATGATCCTTCCAGCCATTGACTTCAGGCTGATTCCATAGCAGTTCCCGGAAGCCAGCGTGGAACCGATCCAGTACATCCCCGATCCTGTCCCCTTTTTGAACCCACCCCCGAAGTGTTCAGGGTTGTGCATACGCTCTATGAGCCAGAGAACAAAATCCAGCAGGAAGAGAGTCATTAGCAGCAGGCCGATGATCTTCATAATTCCCCAGGAAAGGAAAATCTTCAGCGCCGCCGTCCAAGGATGATCCATCCTAGCGGGTAAGGTCGCCAAGGCAAGGCGGGTACTGCCGATAGGGACAGTGAAGTCCATGAATTTCCCGCGCTCCGCCAATAGAAAGAAACCATCGATTGCAAGGTCAATTTTATTTTCCCTCAAGGAGTTGAGAAGCTCGGAAAATTTCATCTCCTTGAACTCATAAGGGACGTTGAGTTCCTTATCTACGGCCCTCCAAATTTCGACACTAAAACCGGTCCATTCACCGTTCTTGCTCTTGATGAGGTATGGGGGATCATGCACAACGCCGACAATGAGCTTTTTGCCTGCGGGAAAAGTTGAGCCACCCTGCCCGAAAGCCGGAAAGGGAACCGGCTGAAGCAGTGCGAGTAGCACGAGAAATAGCAAAGCTCTTTTCACCTTGAACCTCGTATGACGGACTTGTTAACAACACTACCCAATCACTTCGCCAAGTTTTAGCGGGGAGCCGCCTGCAATGTACATCGCGTAGCGCATATAATATCGGGTGCCTAAAATGTAGTCCTGTACATGTTAGACATCGCTCCCATTTCCACCTTTATTTTACGAAAAAATCCAGTAATGGTTTCATGCGTTGAACCGACCAGATTATCTCCATGACTTGTCCTTCGTATGTAAGAGACCAGAATTTAGCGCTTTCCTGGAAAGTCTACACTAGTACTTATTTGCATAAATCAGAGTAACGTTTCTTGAGACTCTTGGGACCTACGGAAGCTTTTCGCCATTCGAAAGGAGCGGCATTCTCATTGTGAACTTCAACAAAACGGCTAATCGCGTCCCGGACCTGCTGAGGTGAAGTAAAGCTTGCTCGCTTCAGAGCATCGCGACTCAAGATGCTAAACCAAACCTCGACTTGGTTCAGCCATGAAGCCCCTGTTGGGGTGAAATGAAAATGCACGTTGGGATGGCGCTTTAACCAGAGGTCGCGGATCAGCTGCTCCCCTATAAGCGCGCGGACAACGTCCTTCGCGCGCACGAATCTACTACCCGTTCCCTTTTTCGCGGACTCAGAAGCGGCATCAAATCCGCATAAAGAGCGCTGTCGGGAACGCCTTTGATTGCTCTTGCAAATACCCGGACCATCTGATGAGCTTCTGCGCCCCCCGCCCGGCTGGGTGCGCTCAAGGAGCTTTTACCTTAGGAGTCAGGGGTAGAGCCAAATGCTCAGGGCTGCCCTGACTGGTCCACCACGAATGAATTCCCTCCTATGAAAAGCTCGTCCTTGGAGGTCCTTGCGGCGGAGTCTGTGTTCTTGGCAACGGTCAGTGTGATGGTACCCTTGTTGTTGGTGAACGCCGACATCGTGTACGTGATCCAGTCTGCGGAGTTTTCGACCTCAGGTGCCGGACAGGAACCGGCGCTCTGTGCCGTCACAGTCAGGGTGATCTTGCCGCCCTCGTATCCGATGCTCTTGGTGTCCGGCTGGAAGGAATACTCGCACCCGGTCTCGAAAATGGCCCCTACGGTGATGTCTTTTCTCACGACGACCTTGCATTCCCCAACCCCATTGCAGGCGCCGGTCCAACCCGCAAAAAAGGAGCCACTGTCAGGGATGGCGTTAAGGACTACCGTCTCAGTCTTCTTATACTTTGCCTGGCAGACAGCACCGCAGTCTATATCGTTATTGGTTGAGACGACGGTGCCCGAGCCGACGCCGGATTTGGTAACGGTG
>OMSV01000061.1:2149-8873 GCA_900290385.1 Syntrophobacter sp. SbD2
TAGCTGTTTCAGCATCGTCCTCATCGACATAGGCAACGAAGATCTCCTCTGCCGTAGCCGTATTATTGGCCGGATCCACTGTGACCTTGAGATACCCGAGTTGCCTTGTATCTCCGTACTCGAACCACACCGCATGAGGATAACCTTCCATCATGTCGGCAAATTTTCCTCCTGAATTACCGAGGACGAAATAGGGGATCCCCTGGACTGAATACCGCTGGTAATCATGGGTGTGGCCCGCAAAATTCGCGCTGATATTGTAGGCACGATACAGTGTATCCCAGGGCGCAAGGTTGGGATCAGCGTGAGTTCTGCCGTAATCCCAGATCGGATGGTGATGTATGGTAAATGTTCCCGCCATGTTATTATCCAACTGTGCCGCGAGCCAGGGTACCTGACTCCTGGTGAGAGTGATGTAAGGTAGGGGATCATCGCCATTGGCATGTTTTGGATCGGGAGAGTCAAGAACGACAAACCGGACGCCGGAGCAGTCAAAGCTGTAGTTGAGGGCTCCCTTCGGGAGTATGTCATACGTCCAATGGTACTGATCGGCATCTGTAGGCGGGCCATCTGGATTGCCTTCATTATGATATTCATGGTTCCCGACGGTGTGAAATATCGGGAACTTCGATAACATCTGGTCGGCATACTGGAAATAGACGGTCCAATAATCCTCGTAATCAAACCCTGCGTAGTCTCCTCCGTGGAGGATGAAAAGTGCATCATTTTCATACTTGGCGATAGCGTCCGCCACGTATTTGAATCGTTTCTCTTCGGCATGTGTGTCACTGATTACGAGAAAGGTGAACGGACCACTGACCGGCATCGTCCGAAATGTGCGGTTGCTGAATTCGTCGGGATTGTCCGACGGTTCGGCCCTGTATACATAGGAGGTGTCCGCTTCAAGGTCTGTAAGCGATACGTGTTGATAGGCGCCCGTTGTCGTGGATTCCGCCTTTTCGTTGAAGCTCTGATACTGATCGTAATAACTTTGTGTGGCGTACTCAACCGAGCCCGTTGCGGAATCGGCTCCTCTCCAGTTGATGGTTGCGGAAGTCGTCTTGAGGTCCGTTACATAAGGTGTCCAATAATCCACCGCAGACGCCCCAACCGCAGGGACAGAACTGAAAAAGCGGATCGGTGCCACTCCGACGGCAAGCCCGCCCAGCACTAATCCCGAAACCTTCAACGCATCCCGCCTCTTTATTCCGCTCGAATCTGTTTTTTTAGTGTCCGCCATGCAATTCCCCCTTTTTTACCATATTCTTTTCGTCGCTTTTCACACGCTCTCGGGCCTATTCATAAATAATCCGGAATAATGCATCAACTTCTGTGCTCCGTACCCAAACTGCATGTTGGAATTGGATTTTCGCTTGAGAACTTCCGCTCCACCCCTGAAGCCACTAGCAGCATACAATTTTACCAATAGAATACGCAATTTTTCATGATGCCTGCCTCGCCCGCGAAGCATCAAAATGGTATTTAGAGACCCTATTTTGTAGGTAAGTGAAACGTCAATTGGACTTGTTTGTGCAATTTCAAGACACACCTCCTCCCCGCAGTCGGGGCACTCGTCTGCCACTGGGTGGCAGGCTCAAGCGAACAGGATGCGATAGTGCCGAGCGAGAGGAAAAGCCGTTGCTGCATGAACATGCCGTCTTCGGGCATGGTAGACCACTCTGGCTCCAACCTTCACAAGCCGCCGGATGATTGAGTCTATGGACGGTTTGACATTCTCGCCCCAGAATGCGCTGTCCCGGATCATGTGGAGCAGATTGTAGGCCAGACATCCGACGAGAAGCCTTGCTTGATTCGCTGCAAACCGGTGGCAACTCGTCTTGTCCCATCTGAGGGTGTTTTTCCCTTCTTTTATCCGGTTTTCAATCTCAGACCGCCCATTGTAGGTCGCAATTACCTTTTTAGCTTCCATACCGGAGTTCGTCACGATAAACCCGACACGAGGAAATAGTTCACCACATGCCATTCTATCTTACAGACAACCCGTCGGGGCTTGTTCCATTTCTGCGCGTGGTAATGAAACTCAATCACCTTCACCTGCACGCCGTCCTTTGGGGGACGACCTGCGGGACGATTCAAATGAGGTTGGATGAGCTTCTTGAGGCTACTGTTGCTGGAAATCCGAATGAAGTAGGTGATGCGCCGGCCTTCACAAAATTCGTACAGGTCCGGACCGGCAAAGGCCGCATCCCCTCGGAGCCAAAACTGCTTGAACCAGAACCTATAGCGGTCAGCCAGAGCAGAGATAAGGTCCAGGACGCCATCGGCTGAATGCGCGTTTCCGGGTCTAAGTTTTGCGCCCAAAAGATCTCCGTTGCCGGTGAAGCAAAACAGGGGATGGTAACAGAGCTGCTCGAAGTAACCATTGAAGGCCGCACCCTCTTGCTTTCCGTGAACGGGGTCTTCGGTGGAATCGACATCGATGATGAGCCGCCGCTTGTTTCTGCGCCGAAGCAGGGTATCGGCGGACCGGCAGAGCGCATTTTCCAGGGCCTTCAGTCCCCTGCCGGTGCCGAGTATCTTGTTCTCGAATCGGCTCAGCGAGGATTGCCCTGCTCCGTTCTCATGCTCTTTGCCCAGGGCCAACCGGAGCGCCGGGTCCACCCTCAGGTGATCGGCGTCATTGCAATCCTCATAGCCCGCCGCAACCTGATAGACTCTCTGCCGCAACAGTTCGAGCAACGAGTGACCCGTATGACGAGCCGATCTTGGGTCATCAATTTGCGACGCGGCAGCATTTAGGATATTGAAGCGCTGATCGATCTCCCTTATGATAAGAAAGCCTGTATCGGAGGTCATCTTTGCGCCCCGAAAATCAATGCTGATGGAGCGGTCAAATTGCGGCCTTATTGTCCCTGTCTGCTTGTCACCAACCGCGCGCATAAGCTTTCACCCTCCCCCGACAAATTTGGCGCATAATATCAGATAGTTGGGACAAATGCATTGTAATTGTCAGGCATGCTCACGCATAATCCAGGATAAAAAGCCGCTACGCGCACATTAGTGCGCTCCGCGGCACAACCCGCGCCGACCCACATTGGATTCTCGACAGCCCGCACACCCACCCGCGAGGCGGGGCCGGCGGCGGGTGGCCTTGTGAAGCGAATTCAGGTACTTGGGGATCTGCCTACATCACCTTCCTGCTCAATATCTGGTAAGGTTTGTCGCCGCTGCTCGTGTAGCGTACCGTTAGCCAGACACCCGCACTCGGGGGTCCGTTTTCGGATTTCCCAAACGAAAGAATGCGATAGATGCCTCCAGGTCTCCAGAATTTGGACACAGAAGCCTGTTGGCCTCCAAGACCTGGAGACGAGTTTGTATTGCCACCATATATCGTAAGCAGGCTGAAGAGGGAATTGGGGGCCGGAATTACAATATCCTGACAACTCCCCTGGAACTCGCCCATCCCTTCATCTGTTCCGTTACCGTAGCCGTAAAAAAGCTGCTGGTTGACGCCCGGGACCAGCAGCAGCTGATCCAGGCCGGTGAGCGGGCCATTGAAAGGAATGTAGTTAAGGCCGGCCTTTATATAGTCATCTTTTTCCATCCCTTGAGGCCGGGGGATATTGTCGGCGTGGGTAAAATCGAGTATTCGGTCCGCCAGCTTCTCCGACGTCAATTCATCGGCGCCGGCATTTTGAAGCACCTGCCTGAGTTGAACCGTCTGGGCCGAGTTAACGTTTACCTTGGTCTCTTCGGATTCGATAACAACAACGGCGATGCCGCTGTTATACCTGACTGTGCGGGGCTGTCCATCGGGCTGCCAGTTCAGATCGATGGGCTGGTTCTTCCTCAGAGCAGGCGCCTGGCCCATCCGCGCCAGGGCTTCGTAGCATCCCCCAAGGGCAAGATAGAGGGCCTGGGAGTCTCGTATCGAGTGCATCCGGTCTTCTCCCAGCAGCCGGGTCTGGGCGCTTATCTGGAATGCAAACCACATGACAAGGGCGCAAATCCACAAAACGGCTATAAGCACAACACCCTTTACGGAGGACAGAGGACGGAGAACAGAGTAGAGAGGGTGGCTCTTCGTCTTCCGTCTTAAGCTTTGGGCGATATTATTCATTGGTTTAAGCCAGTGTTAAAACCACCTGCTCCGGCGCCCGGGGCAGCCACATTTGAGACCTCGATCGGGAATGGAGCGTTCAGCATGCAGACCCGGGCATGAACCACCGAATCATTTGCTCTCCACCTCACGAGGACTTCCACCGGTAATTCGTTAACATTCTGCCAGGATTGCGAAAACCGCGTGGACTCCCTGCCGGCATAGGCCAGAGCGAATTCCGGGAAATCAACTCCATAAGAACGAACTTCAGTGTCTTTTTTGCTGGAAGACCCGCCGGCGAGAAACCTCTCGATGGAATCCGGATGATAGGGGTCCAACAGAAGTTCAGAATAGTAGAGCACCCTGGAGTTTGGATCATACGCGTAACGAGCGACTACCGGCACACCCTGTGAGATCGCCTTTACGGAATGAGCGGTTACAAAAACAATCGAGTTCTCTTGCCCGGCAAACAAAGGGCGCACGCCGCCCGTGAATTTGATGGGCGTTGGATCGCATTCGGCCAGTTGGCGATTGAGCAGATCGGCCAACTGGAAAGTCTGGTCCGGCTTTTGATTCTGAGTGGACCGCCATACGCGAAGCGTAAACGCGAAACAAACCGAGAGAATGCCGACCACGAGCGCGGAAGTCGCCATAGCCAGGATCAGCTCGATCAGCGTGAAGCCTTTCCGGTATCCGGCATCCGGCATGTATTATCCACTCCGCTGCTCCATCCGTGATTCACAGCTATTTCAGATCCTTGTTGGGAATTATTATACTAAATTCCAGACTCGAGGACTCGTAGTTCAGCGTCACACGGTATAACCGGCCGGATTTTCCGCCGCCCTCACTTTCTTCAGCGAGTGGTACCGGAAGCAGGTAAACACCCACCTTAGGAGATCCATCAATCTCTTCCAGGCCCACAAACCCGGCCATCGCCTTTACCGGATCGGCCAGGATGACCTGTGCGGCGGACTCCAATATGGGCTGAATATAAGCCTTTTCCTTCAAATTGATCTTATAGCGAATGGACTCGGAGATAAGCCCCATCACCGAGCCTATAATCAAAGCGCCGATAGCCAGGCTGACCATCGTCTCAATAAGAGTGAATCCGCGTTCCCGTGTCGCTGCGTCGCCGTGTCGGGCTTTTTGTCTCCGCGTCTGTTTTCTCACCCTTTCACTTGGTCCTCTCCAGGCTCAGCGTTCCGAACAGTGGATGTATATAGACGTGGTAGGTGCGCTCGTGATCGAAGACAACTTCAAAATCGTTTCCGACGAGACTTCCGTCCGGGTAAAAAATAATAAGGAAATCGCCTGTTCCCGGCTCCTGCTGCAGGTTCTCTGAAAATATTTCGGCATTAAGAGGTATGGAATGCCGGGGTGGATTTTCAAAACCGTAAACCCGCGTGACCCCGTTAAGTCTGAATGAGATCGGGCGTCCGCAATTCATGGCGAACAGGCGGCTCCTTTTTATGGACTCGGTAAATTGCTGGAGAAAATCGGTGTCTTCAATCTGTTTCCAGTTGGAGCCGACCCTTGGGACAACCACGGCGATTGTCACTGAAATGATCGCCAGTACAACGATCATTTCAACCAGGGTAAAACCGCGAACGGAGATTCCGGGACTCAGGACGGAGGGCAGAGACCGCAAATCGAATAATCTCCGCCATCGTTTATCCATCTTCCGTCTTCCGTCTAGAACTTTATGTCGTTGATTCCAAAGATAGCCGCATACATGCTCATGACTATCAGACCGATAAGTCCGCCGGTGCACAAGATCACCAGGGGCTCCATAAGAGTCATGATCCTCTGAAGCGTCCTGTGAAGTTCTTTTTCAAAGTATTCCGAAAGAGAGAGCAGGCCCGCTCCGAGGTTGCCCTGCTCTTCGGATATGCGCAACATTGTTCCCATTCGCGCCGGAAAAGCGGAATGGCTGCGAAAAAAATTGCTCATCGACCGCCCGGTTTTTATTTCCTGATGCAGGGGTGCTATCGACTCCCTTAGAACGGCATTCATAATCAGTTCCTGGCCGAGGCTGAGGGCCCTCAGAAGGGGGACCCCCGACTCCAGCATGGTCCCAAGCGTTCGGCAGAAGCGGGTGAGTTCGCCGTACAGGATCAAATAACGCGAAAATGGGAACCAGAACAGGCACTTATCCAGAAATCTCCTTGTATTTGGCCGGCGAAGAAGGTATTTGCCGACCCACCATCCCACTGCAATAGCTATCGGAACCAGCCATCCGAACTCCTTGAGCCATACGCCGATATTGACCATAACCTGCGTGAGAAAAGGGACTTTCTGATTCAGGTCGTGAAAAATTTGCGCAAATTTGGGAATGACATAGACCAGCAGCACTATCACCGAAACCGCAGAGGTCCCCAGCAGGATAACAGGGTAGATCATCGATGATATCATGGCCTGTCGAAACGCGCGCCGCTGCTCAAGGTACTGGGCCAACCGCTTGAGGATAGGCCCGAGCGTGCCGCTTGCCTCGCCTGCCCTTATCATATGATCCGACAGGGAGCCGAATACATCTCGATAATTACTCAAGGCGCCCGAGAGATCGTTTCCGGCCTGAACGCTTTCCCACAACTCTTGCAACATGCGCTGAAAGCGTTTGTGAGTCTGATTGCTGCTTAAGAGGCTAAGGGCGCGGTCAAGCGGCAA
>OMSV01000193.1 GCA_900290385.1 Syntrophobacter sp. SbD2
AGATCGAGGAACTCGCCCTGGAGCTTTCACCCGATCTGCTCATAGGGCACAGCAAGGGTTACACGCTTGCAAGGAAGCTCGGCATTCCCCTGGTCCGTGTCGGGTTTCCCATACACGACCGATTCGGAGGGCAGAGAATCCTTCACGTGGGCTACAGAGGAACACAATCGCTTCTTGACCGCATTGTGAACGCCCTCATCGAGAGAAATCAAAACGATTCGCCGGTTGGCTATGCATACATGTGAGAAAGGAAAGTTTGAAATGAACATCTCGCGCGATTTGAGCCGCCATCCCTGTTTCAACGCAGCAGTCAAGGGTTCATACGGCCGCGTCCATTTGCCGGTTGCGCCTCACTGCAATATCAGGTGCAACTACTGCAACCGCAAGTATGATTGTGTAAACGAGAGCAGGCCGGGGGTGACAAGCGCTCTGCTTTCCCCGGTGCAGGCTTCCCTCTATATGGAAAAAGTCCTTGAACGCGAGACGCGCATAGCAGTCGCCGGAATCGCCGGCCCCGGAGATCCGTTCGCCAACCCGGAGGAAACGCTCCAGACGCTGCGGTTCATAACAGAAAAATATCCGCATATTCTCATGTGCCTTTCGACCAACGGGCTGCAAATCGCCGACTACCTGGACGAAGTCGCCGAAATCGGCGTCTCCCACGTCACTATAACGGTCAATGCAGTCGATCCGCAAATCGGGCAGAAGATATATAGTTGGGTCCGCGACGGAAAGATCATCTACCGCGGCTTACAAGGCGCCGAACTGTTACTGGACAGGCAGATTGCCGCCATAAAAGGATTAAAGAATAGAGGCATTACGGTCAAGGTGAACACTATTGTCGTTCCTTCGGTAAACGACAGCCACGTCGAAGAAGTCGCCAGGACCATGGCCGGTCTTGGGGTCGATGTGCTCAATTGCATGCCGATGCACCCAAACAGGGATACGCCTTTTGAGGATATAGAAGAGCCTTCCGGGGAAATGATCGAAAAGATCCGCGCAATGGCCGCGCGCCATCTACCGCAGATGCGCCACTGCACCCGGTGCCGGGCCGATGCGGTTGGGCTGCTGGGAGAAGACCGCAGCGAAGAGCTTCGCGGGTGTCTTGCGCAATGCGCGGGTGTTGCTCCCGGCCTTGACGAGCGGCCGTATGTCGCTGTGGCGACAATGGAGGGAATACTCGTAAATCAGCACCTCGGAGAGGCTTACAGAGCAATTGGCAGAAACCCTCAAGGATTGCCGGGCTGTCCTTGTGGCCGGAATCGGCGAAAATCCTGCGAATACGCTCACACAAGCCGGCATAGAACCAATCGAGATCAGCGGGTTCATCGAGCCGGCGCTCGCTGCGGTTTATTCGGGCCGCGGCCTAAACGAGTTCAAGGCCCGGCGGCGAGGTTGCGGCTCGAAGGGCCAGGGATGCCCCGGCTCGGGTGAAGGATGCTGACCCGGGATCGCCAAAGCTGATGCGGAGGATGGAGGACGGACTCGAAGACGGAAAGGCGTAAAACCTGGTTTCACGCGAAGATTCGAACGCGGAGGGCAGACGGGCCACTGCGGAGGTGAACCCTTTTCGCTCCCCGCTTCCTGCTCCTTACTTCACTGCTCACTGTTCACTGCTCACTATTCACTGCTTCCTGCTCCCTGCCCCTTGCTCCGGCTTTTCCTAAATGACCGCCCATTGCTACCTCCACAGTGGCACTCTAGTTCAACATCTGATGCGCAAATATTCACAAACTGGCTGAGACTCATCGGTTTACAGAGGAGAGCGATGTTGAGTTTTTGAAACGACTCATACCCCTTGCGATACGCGCGGTCCTGCCGCTTAAACTGCAAAGTGATCCCGAAGTACCTCCGAAAGCTCTTTGATTCTCTCAAAGGCCTTTTCAACAGTCTGAACGCCATCCTGATTCACCAAGCAGCAAGTTGCAGGGGAGAGCATGCTGCGAGAAATAACCATTTGGCGGTCGATTCCACTGCGCTCCAATATCTGCCAATAACCCAACAGACGCTTTTCCAAGGACTTTATGCTTTCTTTTTCAAATGGCTCGAAGTTGGTCGGAACAATCCCCCAGATTAGGTGTCCGCCTCTTTCCAGAAATCGCTGAATTGATTTGGCGTATGAAACGAAAATTTCACCGTTCGAATAAACGTCCAGTGAAAGTACATCGAGATCCAGCCCCAGAAGAAAGTCCCAATCCGGATTTCCGCACAAGTGCACTCCCCGTGGCCGTTCGACCCCGGAAAAGAATCTCTCCATGTCCTGCCTGGCGGTGATGCTGTCGTACCCCGACATTGCGCTGAATATATACTGCAGCCCGGGTTCGTCCACGAACATGAAAGCATTGGGGTTCAATACCTTAAGGCGGTTTAACTGAGTATTCAGCCTCTTTGCCATAAAATCCAGCATGAAGGAGCGGACCGTATCGTTGAAAAGAATGGGCCTGTGGTCTTGGTCAAGTATGTTTAAACCGAAGCTGATCGGACCTTCGAGTTGACCGCGAATTGCAACTCGATCAGATAGATTCATCTGCAAAAAGCGTTGGTACACAACGGAATAGGTATCACTGATATCGAAGTACCGTGGGTCCTCAAAATGAGCCAGGGTATCCTCCAGTTCGATAATGAACTTCTCAATGGAAAAACGAAGGGTACGTTTCTCCATGTCTGCCAGAATACCCGGAAAGTGTCCCGATGCCTGGACATACATATCTTCATAATAGCTCAATAAAGGCAACTGGGGCCAGAAAGGGACATCCAACGACAGCGCTGCAGGAAGGGCACGGTCCACGTCCCTGTGAGGCATGACTGCCATTGCAGTAGTGACGAGATTACCGGGGATACCCATTATCTACCCTTTTGGATCGGAGAAACGCAGATCGGGGTTAGTATCAATTATATCCCACAGGGTTGGTAATGGGGCAATAAAACCGCTTGGTACTAACGTGTCTACCCCGAGGAATCGGTCTTTGCCATAAATTCCGAGTTTTCCGGATCATATGCCGACGCGGCTATCCCAAAGATTTGTTAGGTACAGTGGCAGGGCAGGGTTAAGAAGAGGTTTTGGTTTTGCCTTTCTGCCGATACACGATTTGGCCAGCTACCTTAGCCAGCTTTAGCCGTCTATGAAGCTCTTCAATATCCCGAAAATAAGACGGGGGAATCATTGACACAATAGTGACGGTAACCGCCCTTCCCCTCCGCCTCTGAAATGGCGGGCGGGGAAGGAGCGCTTCAATTTGCTTGATGTTGTCGGTGCGATTGCCTGGGTTCGGCAATCTACCCGAGGATCGCTTTCAGGTCCTCATCCGGTGTTGTGATTGGCCTGATACCGAAGTTCTTCACAAGAACGTCCAGCACGTTCGGCGATACAAAGGCTGGAAGCGATGGACCAAGCCGAATGTCCTTGATTCCAAGGTAGAGGAGGGTGAGTAGAATAGCCACGGCCTTTTGTTCATACCAGGAGATGATAAAGGAAAGCGGCAAATCGTTTACGTCCACATTAAAAGCCTTCGACAAAGCAACTGCGACTTGAATTGCAGAGTATGCATCGTTGCATTGCCCCATATCCATGAGTCTAGGCAGTCCTCCGATAGTCCCAAGGTCTTTATCAAAAAAACGATACTTCCCGCATGCAAGGGTCAGTACCACGCAATCTTTTGGAACTTTTTCCACGAACTCGGTATAGTAGTTTCGCCCCGGTTTGGCTCCATCACAGCCGGCCACAAGGAAAAAGTGGCGGATATTCTTGCCCTTAACCGCCTCAATCACTTTATCGGCAACGCTCAAGACAGTGTTCCTGCCAAAGCCCACCGTAACCTCTTTGCCGTTGGAATCTTCCTGAAACCCCGGTAATTCGAGAGCCTTTTTGATCACCAGCGAAAAATCATGGTTCGTTACATGGGTTGCACCTGGCCAACCCACAAGACCCGTGGTGAATATATGTTCAGCATAACTCCCCTGAGGCCGCTGAATGCAGTTGGTGGTCATGAGAATGGGCCCGGGGAAATTAGGGAATTCCTTTTGCTGATTCTGCCAGGCAGTTCCATAATGCCCGTAGAAATGGGGATACTTTTTCAGCTCAGGATATCCGTGGGTGGGGAACATTTCACCGTGGGTATATATGAAGATGCCTTTACCCTCGGTCTGCTTGAGCAATTCATCAAGGTCTTTCAGGTCATGGCCCGAAATCAGGATGGCCTTGCCTTTCTTGTGCCCCAACGGAACCCTCGTTGGAACTGGATGTCCATAGTTCCCTGTATTGGCAGCATCGAGAAGCTCCATCGTCCTTAAATTCATCTCGCCACATTTGAGCACCAAGCCCAGCCAGTCGTTTAGTTCCAGGTCCTTTCTCAGTGCTGCAGCAAGAGCTTCATGGATAAATGCATAGACCGCATCATCTTTTTGCCCAAGGATATGAGCATGATCTGCATAAGCGGATATGCCTTTGAGTCCGAAGAGCACCGTGTGTTGCAAGGACAGTATATCCTGGTTAATTGTTGGGTCGGATTTTAGCCCAACTTTTTCTCCTTGCGCGACCATACCTTCAAGAGTGCTCTCGGGCTTAAAAGTAGCTGCTGCAAATGGGGAATCCACTTTGCCGCCAGATGTCTTAACCTTTTCACTGAGTGTGTCCCTCAGTTTGACAGTGCGCTGGATAAGGGACACAAACCGATTGGGGTCAAAATCCACGTTGGTCAAAGTGGAAAAGAGGGCCTCACAAGTGAAGGCATTGATATCTTGATCAATGATGCCGACCTTTCTTCCCTCCACTGCATACAATCCCAAACCTCTTAGAGCGTAGATCAAAAGGTCTTGCAGGGCGGCAACTTCTGGTTGCTTACCGCAAACACCTATCTTGGTACATCCCTCACCTTTTGCTGTCTGTTCACACTGGTAACAAAACATAGTCATTTTCCCTTCCTGATCACTTGAAAGTTATATTCGCGCCCTTAAGGCCCCAAAAACATCAACCTGTTAGTGAAAATTCGAGATGTTCGAGCTGGGCCGTACCGAGTATTTCAAAGCTACGGAGCATCTCGCTTTGCAGGTTTTCACAGGCTCTGAATGGGTTCCTTGGTTCTCCTCGATTTTGAACCCGGGCTTGATTTCCATACCTATCCTACGACAACCTCATAAAAATGGGGCGCTGGGTTGCCGTCAAATAGCGGTCTTACACGTTCACCGGCCTTGTCATGGGCAGGACTGCTACGCGTTGCCTCGAAAGCATCTTGATTTTCAAACTCAACGATAGCTGTGTAGTTCCCCTCCCCCAATGGTTTTAAAAGCCTTCTCCTAATGAAACCCTTAAACGTGGAAAATTGTTCGTTCGTCAAGGCAAACCACTCTCGAAATTCGGCATCTTTGCCTGCTTTTATGGGTGGGAAAGAGATTATGATCACAAACATGATATCACCTCCATACAGTTAATCGTTACATGTGTAATAGTTTGTTGCTGTTCCCTGACTTGAATGGGGCCAAAACTAAATGTCGGCATTCAGGTCATTTTTCTCCTATCCCTGTTTCCGCTATCCTTCCGAGTCTTGTTTCAATTGCTGGTGTTTTCCATTGATCGAGGTAAGTCAATCCCGCCGCGATCACCATCGGGATGACGCCTAATACAATGAAGACCGTGTCACCGGGCATACGAGCCCATTCGAGGAGCTTCACAAACTCCTGATTCAAATAGTCGAGTCCCCTTGCATGCCAGTATCCGTGGCTCAGAACGTCATAGAACTGCATAACGCCCCCGGGGAAAAGACTGCCTGCGAGCATCAGTGCCAGACCGGCATTCAAACCCCAAAATGATACACGCACGTATTTTTCGGTGCGTGCCCACTGCGCGTCCGTCGACACCTGACGAAAGGCCAGAACCATCAAAGCAATTGCCTCCATACCAAAGGCCCCCATGAGCGCGGCATGGCCGTGGTTCGGTGTGAGGATCGTGCCTATCTCGAAATAACTTACTATGGGCAGGTTGATCAGAAACCCGAAGACGCCTGCCCCGACGAAATTCCAGAATCCTACCGCCATAAGGAAATAGAACGTCCATTTATGAGGGATGGGAATAGCCTTACCGAACTCGTCGCGCCTGCCCCTTGTCAGTCTGATGAAATCCCAGGCATCCAACGTCAGGAGCGTCAAGGGAACAACCTCCATAGCCGAGAATATGGAAGAGAGGGCAAGATTGACATTGGACTGGCCGGTCCAATACCAGTGATGCCCGGTGCCGATAATCCCGGCGCCCAAAAAGAGAATGGCGTCCAGGTAGATGATTCGTGTCGCGGTGAGGCGGGAAACCACACCCAGTTGGGAAAAGATGACGGCCACCATTACTGTAACAAAGAGTTCGAAAAAACCTTCGACCCAGAGATGGATGATCCAGAAGCGCCAGTTGTCGACGATTGAATACTCCGTAGTGCTGCCGAAAAAGAAAGCCGGCAGATAGAAAAGCGGAATCGTCAGGGCCGAGAGCATGAAAAGCCACGAAATCTCCTTGCGTTCCGGGTCGCGCATGGCGGACGCAAGCCCTCGAAACAGCAGAACGGCCCAAAGCACCAGCCCCAAGGCGAGCATGATCTGCCAGCCCCGGCCAAGGTCGAGGTATTCCCACCCTTGGTGTCCGAACCAGAACCAGAGGTCGCCGAGGAGTTGATTGATGCCCAGGAATTCGCCCAGAAGACTCCCTGCCACAACCACCACCAAGGCCCAAAACAGCAGGTTGATCCCCCGCACCTGCCCCTTGGGTTCCGTTCCCCCCAATGCGCGGCTTAGTAGCAAACCACCTGCTACGTAAGCTGTCGCGATCCAGAAAAGAGCCAACTGCAGATGCCAGGTGCGCAAAATATTACTCGGAAATACCTGGTTGAGATCGATTCCGTAAAAGCTCCTCGGTTCGGCCCGGAAGTGTGCGGTGGCCCCGCCCACCAGAACTTGCACCAGGAAAAGAAGGGCCACTACCAGGAAGAACTTGATGGTCGCTCTCTGGCTCTCACTTCCTTTGCCGGGCAGCATTTGGGGATGGATGGGCGGGCCTGTCCCCTTCCAGCCGAGGTAGTCGAATTTGCCGAAAGCAAATAACACGAGTCCCGTGCCCACCAGAAGTGTGATCAGGCTGATGGCGCTCCAGATAACGGCGTCGCCGGTAGGGGTATTGCCCACCAGCGGGTCATATGGAAAATTGTTGGTGTAGGTTTGATTCTTGCCGGGACGATTAGCAACCGAGGCCCAGGCTGCCCAGGCAAAAAATGAGGTCAACTGCTTAAGTTCCTTGTGATCGCTGATATAATTTTTCTTCAAGCCGCCGTTTTGGGCCGGTCCAGAAAAGTAGAAGGCCCAGTTGGTTATCTGCTTTTGGTAAGAAGCCGCTTCCGGTCCCGTGAAGACCAGTGTTTTGTTCGCGGGGTCGTAGCGATTCTGTTTCAGGAGGAGCCGAACTTCCTCTTCGACGGTCCCCTGTTCCCCACGGCTCAATTGGTCCATGCGGCGGCTAAAGAGCTTTTGAGCCTGAACTTCGGCGGCATCGACGCCCAGAGTGTGAAGGTAGGAGGCGGCAAAATCAGGCCCGAGGTAAGCCCCATGTCCCCAGATGGTGCCGTTTTCCATGAGTCCATATTTGAGAAATACTTCTTGACCCGCCATGATATCCTGCCCGGTGAGCAAGGTTTCCCCGGATGCGGAGACAACCTTATCGGGAATGGGCGGAGCGTCACGGTAGGCAAGCACTGCCACAAGAATCAGGACGGTAAATCCGATCAACATCGTAATAATGACCGCTCGCCTCCACCAGGGTGACAGTTGTGCCACGATTTTATTTTCGGGTGCCATTCTTCCTCCTACCTTTTATTATGAATGATTGGTGGTCCATGCCAAGCAGTTGAAAAAATACCTCTTCAACTTACAGTCTCCTGTCATGGGATTGGTTGCAGACGTTTGGACAGGTACTCCTTTAATGTCACCGCATTGTTGTGTTCGGTGTCATGAGCGCTATAGAGCAAAGTGACACTGCCCCTACTGGCTGCCTCCACGATTGGCTGTATGGCATCGGGCCTGCCGTCCAGTTCGGCGAAGTATCGGACCTGAAACTCATTCCATTTGGCCGGATCGTGACCGAACCAACGACGAAGGCTATCACTGGGTGCTACGTCCTTGACCCAGGCCTCCATGTGAAGTGATTCCTTCTTCATTCCACGCGGCCAAAGGCGCTCGACCAAAAAGCGGGTCCCATCGCCCGAGTCGGATGGATCATAAACGCGCTTTAACTTAATGATCAATTCACCTTTCTCCCTTGATGTTCAAAAATCCAGCCTCTGTAAGCCCTTTCAGCAACAGATGGAAATAGATGAATCCACCGTAAGTCCTCCATGGTGCAATGCAATGCCGCATTCCCTCGTAGTCAAGGGGCTCGGCAAGATCCAGCCAGTGCTGAAGCCTATTGCGGGCGCCCACGTCGTCCCCGGGAAAGACATGCAAGCGCCCGAGACCTCTCAGCAAAACGTATTCAGCGCTCCAGCGGCCCACCCCACGCAGTTTGCGCAACCGGTCGGAGACCGCCTCGTTGTCGAGACTCTCCAGTTCATCGAGGTTCAATTGTTTTTCAAAAATGGCTGATGCCAGTTCGATTATCGCACGGGCTTTCTGGCGGCTAAGCCCAAGGGGCCTTAGTGCCTCGGTATCCAGTCTCGCCAGATTTTCCGGAGCTGGAAAAGCGTGAGCGAGCGCACCTTGTCCCGGGCCTGAGGGGCCAAAAGCCGCAGTCAACCGATTGAGGATAAGGATTCCCACATTGAGACTGAGTTGCTGGCAGGCCATGGCATTCACCAGCGCTTCGAAGAGCGTTGGGAATCGCGGAGGTTTAACTCCACGGAATTGTCTTGCAAGCGCGTCCAGTTTCGGTTGGTGTTCCGCGAAACGATAGAACTCGGAAAGATCCGCATTGGTTCCCAGCATGCGAGTCAGAACGGATATTACAAGGGTCTTTGTGTCAGAGGAGAGTTCGGTTCCGGTCACTGTTATCGAGAGAAGCGGCATGTCCGATGGACATGTCTGAAAGACCTCGACTTCCAGTGGCTGCTCTTGTGCAATCAGCACCCGCCGATACGTGCTCCCATCCCAGCGGTCGATGATGTTTTCGGCTCGACGGCGCAGTGCCCATGCCGTCAGATCCAAACGGAAGGGCGCCACCGGTTTAACTGAAAAAGTGATACGGTCCACGATTCGCACTCTGTTTTAGATCAATGTCCAATTTCGCGCTCATGGTAACTGCGAGTCTTCTTCCCGGTGGTGTTTTGCAGGTTCGAGGGGATGCAAGGGGCCTCTATTACCTCAGGGTTCTGCGCCAATAAGGCTTCCCAACTTGTCGACGTAGTATGGGATTCCTCAAGCAGCGTACGACGTGTGAGGACTGCGCTCAAAGGCGATGATTTCCAAATCAGGACGCCGACGGCGAGCTTGAGACGCCGCACTCATTCCGGCCGCATCTCCACCGATAACAACCAGGCGCTCTTTGCACATATGCTGTTCCTTTCCCCTTGCTTTGTCCTCCCCGCATCCTTCTGCAGGTAAGACGCGTCTATTCATAGTGGGACTTTCATACTTATTTCCTCATCGGACGCGGAAAGCTGGTCAGGGCGATAGGTCCGTCGGTGCCAACAACCACCGTGTCTTCATCCCTCACGCCCCAGGGTCCTGTGTAAAGGCCGCAGTTGCCCACTGCGATCACGACGTTGGCAACGAGCGGTGCCGGTTCCTTCTCACCGTGAAAAAATGCATGCCCGGGTGGCAAGGGCGATTCTTCGAACTCGATGCCAACGCCGTGGATAGGGGGCCCGAAAATGTGTTTGCCATGTCCTGCGGCACTGAACACCCCATGCATGGTCTGTTCAAGTTCCACCATCCCGATACCGGCCTTGACTTTCCCAA
>OMSV01000142.1:0-6245 GCA_900290385.1 Syntrophobacter sp. SbD2
CTTTTCCCAATTGGTTCCAGCCGGCAAAAGCATATGTTGCCTGAGGGTTTGAGACGATCTCACCGCCCCCTGAAAGAGTCTCAGGGGCGGTCGACTCGGCGGCGACTGAGCCAACCGAGAGCAAGAGCAACAGAAGGCAACCGGCGAGGCAACAACCCGCGAAGCGTGGTAAACCTGAAGTGACAGTAAGTTTCCGCGCATTGTTTTCGGTATCCGACAACATTGATCCGCCTTCTGCTGCTCGTGCCATGCTGCAGAGCATAAGGCGATTCCCCTTCCTATGATCAGGCTCATGGAAACTGCCGAATTAGCCGATGTTTCTTTCGTTGCTTTGGCGCCCCTTCAGGGACACCGAACTTCATTCAGGGAGATCGTAGGAAAAAAAGTTATAGGCGACTGGTTATTACGCGTAATCAGTGTCCCATAGATCCTCTTAGTTGTCAATGGTCTTTCCCCGAAAAACCGGACAGGAAGCTAAGCACCTTGTTATCCGGAGTAATGCATCAACTTCTGTGCTATGTAGCCAAGTTGCATCCAGGGATCGGATTTTTGGCAGAAAAACCTCCGCTGCGACCATGAAGTTCGTAGAAACCATACGAGTTTCAGATCGGACATGCGAGAGATATCTCTGTGAGATCCGTTTTTGCGATACAAGGACGCACCTCCATCCCTTGAGTTTATAGTCCGTTTCCCACCTGCCCGAATTGAGGGGTTAAGGCGCATAGAATCCTGTAGTACCGGGCAAGAGGGTAAGCCGCAGCAACATGGACATGCCACCTCCTTGCATGGTAGAGCACTCTGGCCCCGACCTTTACAAGCAGCCTGATAATCGAGTCTATGCACAGCTTGACGCTCTCAAAACTATATATCCAATATCGCTTCGCAAAATGGATTACAAATCGCAGAGAAAATCTCAAGCTTCCTTGCCAATGTAAGAAATCCCGATGTGGCCGGAGTGCATAACGAAAATGATTTGAATATGTTAATTCGCGATTGCTGAAAGAACAGTAAGATGCCGAGCTTCGTGTCAACGCCGCTTACTATTTTCCCATTAATTTTGAAATGCGCAGTTTACCGGATGCCTATCTGTAATATTAGGGAATAACAGCCATTTAGTTTATGTGGCCAGAAGGAACGGCACCAATCCCCCGCTTTCGAGGCAGTTTGGTAATTTTCTGCGACTGCCCGCTCCGGAGGGCGCCCAGGCAACCGAATCGCAATCCCGCCGCCAATACCCAATAACATCAGGAGCAGGAAAAAAGATTAATGAGGCACACCCTCCCAGAACGTATCGAGAAACGCGGAGAGGTGATCGCCGAAGAAGCTGGATAAGAACCGGAGCCCTGTCAGCATGTAGACATTCCGCTTCTCGCTTCCTGCTTCCCGCTTCCCGCTCCATTTTCTTCTGCCGCTTCTGGTTGCCGTTTCTGGTTGCCGTTTCTGGTTGCCGCTTCTCGTTGCCGTTTGGCAGTATTAAATCCCTTCATTGTACGATATTACCGGCTAATCGCAGGCATTGAGTGGAGTTAAGATAATTCGGCTTTTTCTGTTCGCTGTGAATTTACCCTGACCCGGAAGGGCTGTTCACCGCTCGTCGCGAAGCGATAGAGCCAAGAGGAATTATTTTCTTTTGTTTTTTCTATTCACTATTCACCATTCACTGCGGAGCCGTTGCCGTTTTGCACGACTTTCCAGTGTGTGCCAAACTGTCCTTATCGATTCACTATTCACTATTCACTATTCACTATTCACTATTCACCATTCACTCTTCACTGGAGTTAGCCATGTCACCTGAATCCAGCCTGAATTTACAGGGCGGCCGGTTCCAAAAAGGGCAATCTGGCAATCCGCAGGGCAAACCCAAAGGGACCAGAAACGCGACCACGATCCTTGCACAGAACCTCCTTGACGGCGAAGCCGAAGCTCTCATCAGAAAAGTGGTCCAGTTGGCCCTGGAGGGCGATTTGACCTGCCTTCGAATCTGCATCGAGCGCCTGGTCCCTCCGAAAAAGGACGCCCCGATCGAGATTGACATCCCTGAGGTCAGCTCCATAGCCGACATCCCAAAACTCTTTTCGGCTCTGACGGCAAAGATTCGTGCAGGAGTCACCCCTTCCGAGGCCAGGACCGTAATGGATTTAGCCGAAGGTGTTCACAAGACGCTTGCGCTGGCGGAATTGGAACAGCGTTTCACCGCCCTGGAAGAAAAAACGAGGTTTATGAATGGGTAAGCAATTTTTCCTTCGTGTCTGAAAATCGACATCTTTATCCACCCCGCTGCGCTCCTCCATCCGTGGTTCAAGAAGTTGGGTTTTTCCCTGTTCCCTGCTCACCGTTCACCTGTATTTCCCCTGTATTTACAGGAAATGAACACCTTGTGGCCGTGAAATCAATGGGTTGCGCTCGCTTCCCCCGTGCTCTTTGAAAACAGAATAGCGCTGATCGAGATTCCACGGTCTTTGGGAAATTTGGGAGGATTTGCTGCGGACATGGAACGGTTGCTGTCCCTATCGTCCCGTCTTATTCCTCCGCGCCCTCCGTATAATAATCTGTTCACTCCTTTTAGCAGGCTTTAGCCGCACGTCCGCCTGACATCTTGTTAATTCCTCCCTTCGCGTTTGAGCTTGTCTTGAGCCTGCCGAAGGGCGTCTTCGCGTGAAAATATTCGCGCCTTCGCGCCTTCGCGTGAGAAACTGCGCCACCCAATCCCTACTGCAACAGCAACTGCTTTTCGCGAAGCCTCTTGATTTCATCGCGCAGAGCAGCCGCCCTTTCGAATTCGAGGCGGGAGGCGGCTTCCTTCATTTCTTTCTCGATAGCCTGGATGTGTTCCTCGGGGGAGATAAGCCCGCCCGACTGATCGAACTCAGCCTGCGGTTCGAACACAAACTCAGAATCAGAAGGCTTCAGACGGTACTCCGCAAGAATGTCAGTGACATCTTTTTGCACCGACTTCGGCACGATGTTGTTTGCGGCGTTGTATTCGAGTTGCTTTTTTCGCCGCCTGTCAGTCTCCTGGATGGCGCGGCGCATTGAGTCGGTCATTTTATTAGCGTAGAGAATCACGGTCCCCATTATATTTCGTGAGGCGCGGCCAGCGGTCTGGATAAGCGATCTATCCGACCTCAGGAAACCCTCGTTGTCTGCGTCCAAAACGGCTACAAGCGATACTTCCGGGATGTCCAGGCCTTCCCGCAGCAGGTTTATCCCAACCAGGACGTCGAAATTGCCAAGCCGCAGATCGCGCACCGTTTCGATCCGCTCGATTGTGTTTATGTCCGAGTGCATATAGCGGACCCGGATGTTGAGATCGGCAAGATATTCAGTGAGGTCCTCGGCCATTCTCTTGGTGAGAGTGGTGACCAGGACGCGATGGCCGTCCTGCACCTGCTTTCGTATTTCGCCAATCAGATCGTCAACCTGGAAATCGGCGCGGCGCACCTCGATGGGGGGGTCAACAAGGCCGGTGGGCCTGATGATCTGCTCAATGACCCGCCCTCTCGTATTGGCAAGCTCATATGGACCGGGGGTTGCCGATACATACACAACCTGCTTTGCCCGGTTTTCGAATTCATCGAAATTGAGTGGCCTGTTATCAAGCGCCGAAGGCAATCGAAACCCGTACCGGACCAGAGTTTCCTTCCTGGCCCTGTCGCCATTGTACATGCCGCGAATCTGCGGAATCGAAATATGGCTCTCGTCGATGAACAGGAGCCAGTCTTTCGGAAAATAGTCCAGCAGAGTGAATGGGGGTGTTCCCGGCGAACGGCCGTCAAGATGTCTGGAGTAGTTTTCGATACCATGGCAGAAGCCGAGCTCGACGAGCATTTCGAGATCAAAGCGGGTGCGTTCCTCGAGGCGCTGCGCCTCCAGGAGTTTGCCCTGTCGGTAGAAGAACTCAAGCCTTTCGGACAGCTCCTGTTTGATTGAATTTACCGCCCGCTCAAGGATATCCGGGGAGGTTACGTAGTGGGTTCCGGGATAAATGTCCGCTCTGTCCAGGCGCCGGAAAGTTCTTCCGGTCAGAGGGTCGATTTCCTTTATCGAATCGACCTGGTCCCCAAAAAACTCTATACGTACCGCCCGGTCTTCCTCATAGGTGGGGAAAACCTCGATTACATCTCCCCTTACGCGGAAAACGCCACGATGAAAATCATAGTCGTTTCGTTCGTACTGGATATCCACCAACTTGCGCAGAACGTCTTCTCTCGGAATTTCCTGCCCTGTTTTGAGCTGTAGCAGCATCTCCTGGTATTTTTGCGGAGAACCCAAGCCGTATATGCACGATACGCTCGCCACAATTATGACGTCCGGGCGCTCCAGAAGCGAGCGAGTCGCAGAATGGCGCATTTTGTCAATGGTTTCGTTGATGGAGGAGTCTTTAGCGATATATGTATCGGTCTGAGGGATATAAGCTTCGGGCTGGTAATAATCGTAATAGGATACGAAATATTCCACCGCGTTTTCGGGGAAAAACGACTTGAACTCACCGTAGAGCTGTGCCCCCAGCGTCTTGTTGGGTGCTATGACCAGACTGGGTCTGCGTAGCCTCGCTATTACGTGGGCCATAGTGAAAGTCTTGCCGGACCCCGTTACACCGAGCAGGGTTTGTTCTTGCGCACCGTCAAGTATATTTGACGCCAGCTTTTCTATGGCCTGAGGCTGGTCCCCGGTTGGCTCAAACTGGCTTATCAGCTCGAAAGGTTTCATTCTAAACGCGGTTTCCCTCGGGTGCAGCACTCGCTGCAATGCTATAATCCATTGATATTATAATAAATCAATCTGCTGTTTCGGAAAAGCCGATCTCGCCAAAGGTGGGAGACAAAGGGTGATGGCGGGTCAGGAGAGGTTGGTCTTATCTTCGTCTTCATCATCGTCAGCCGGGGCGTAGTCGAGAGCCCCCAGGTCTTTTTGCCGGAGTTCCAACCGTTTGAGGCGTGACCTGTCGCTTACGATCTTCTCCATTTCGCGCCGCACTTCGGTCTGGGTCATAAAATCCGAGAGCAGGACACGTTTATAGCTGATGCTGCGGAGCTCGTTTTCCAGAAATTCGTCCCTCTCATGCTTGAGCTTCAGGTTCTGCAGGAAAAGTTTTTCTTCCAGGGATTCGTTTTCGATACAGCATGTCGCTGAGCTTGTTTTTGCGCAGCCCCAACATCCCGATTCCGGCAGCTTTCCTCCGGTACTGTTCCAGTTTGCTTTCGAGAAACCGAATGCGTTGTTCGAGTTCCGCCTTGACATTTTCGAGCTTCTGTTTCTCAGTATCCCAAAAAGCCTTGAGCGCATACTCGATAGTTAGCATCTCCTCGCGCTCACAGGCTGCCCGTGCTTTGAATTTTCGGCCATAGGTGCGGTATCCGACGAAATAGCTGACTGAAAACACGACCATCACGCAGAACAGCCCAGCCATGACCTGATAAACAATCAAATCCATCTGAACTCCCTCGCTTTGGTGTTGGGATGTGAAATGATTGACATCTGAGCAAAAATAACCGCATCCCGGTTTGACTCTCTAACCAAAGTCATTATAAACGCTAATTTCAATCACGTAAACACGAGAGAGCCGATGTGATTGTCTCCAACTCATGCCCCGTCCAGGCCGGTTTTGGCTTTTTCCATAAACCAGTGTCCTGTATCGATGTAGTAGAATCTCAAATCCGCAAGCAGTATGTAATGGGACCTCTCCTCGGCGAGCATGTGGTTCCTCGGCGAGCATGTGGTTAAGAAATTCACGATCGATCGGCTCGGAAGCTTCTTTGAGCCTGGCCAGAAAAAATTCTATGCCCCTGTTCTCCAGCTCCATTCCGCTCTCAATTGCGGCAACATCGTCCAGGCATGCCTTTGAGATCGTTTCCCGGTTTTGCTTTAGCTTGTGGATGATTTCGCTCCTGCCCAGGGTTTCGAAGTCATAAAAGCGGCAGGCGTCGAGATCTTTTGAGCCTTTGGCGAGGCCGGCATATATTTCGTTAAGGCGGTCCAGATGCTTTTGCTCCATAGCCCGCAACATCTCGAAAGTTTCCGAGCCGACAGGGTCACCGCATTTCCCCGCTGCGTCGGCGTAAAAAGATTTCATTTTCTCCTTTATTTCGACGGCTGTACACATAAGTTCAAGGAGTCCGGAACCATTGGCTTTCATTTCTATCTCCCTTCAATAAAAGTTAAAAACACAATATTCATTTGAGGCAGCCCCGGCCCGCAGCCATAGGCTTCGAGCCGGAGCTTAGTTGATCTTTATGAGGTGGTTG
>OMSV01000142.1:6255-11747 GCA_900290385.1 Syntrophobacter sp. SbD2
GCAGCTTAGTTGATCTTTATGAGGTGGTTGGCACCAGCTTTTCGGTTGCCTTGGGCTGTTCCTGCGCCAGTTGATACCATTTTCTGAAAGCCAGGGTGAAAACGATTGCCATGAGAACCGTGAGTGAGACTGCAAGGCCAACGAGCAGGTACTTGCCCTGGTCAAAGTTGGTTATTACCAGGTAGTAGCCTGCGGTCATTGTGACGGGCAGCATAAGAATTCCTGGAACGGCGGTAATCCATGCGTATTTCAGTTTTCCCATGCCTATAATCATGGTCGTTCCGATAATCAGGGCGCACGCAGCAAGCAGTTGGTTGCTCATGCCTAACAGCGGCCAGATCGTTCTGATATCCCCGGTGTAAACCAGGTATCCCCAAATGATGGCGAACAGGGCGCTTGTGAAGACAATGCCGGGTATCCATCTCTTCTCGGAAAACTTGGGAATGACCCTCCCGATAATTTCCTGGAGGAGATATCTTCCCACCCGTGTTCCGGTGTCAACTGCGGTCAGGATGAACACGGCCTCGAACATGATGGCGAAATGGTACCAGTATGACATAAGCCCTTTCATGAAGGAAATGGAGCTGAATATATAGGCCATGCCAACCGCCAGCGAAACAGCGCCTCCAGGCCTGCCCTGGATATTTTCCTGAACCGCCAGGGCCAACTGTGGAAGGTGCACAGGCGACATGCCAAGGGTCTTATAGGCGTCAGCAGAGGCATTGATCGCGAAATAATCGGAAGGAACGAGCACGCAGGCGGCAACAAGGGCCATTATCGCCACGAAGCCTTCGACAAGCATCGCTCCATACCCTACGAAAATGATGTCCTTCTCGTTGTTTAGCATTTTCGGCGTTGTCCCGCTGCCGATTATCGCGTGAAAGCCCGATAACGCGCCGCACGCAATAGTGATGAAAAGGAATGGGAAAAGCGAACCGGGGGCAGCGACAAGTGGGCCGCCGCCGCTGATGAACTTGGTTAAAGGCGCCATCTGGAGGTACGGATGGACTATGAGGATTCCTATTGCAAGTGCTAAGATGGTGCCCAGCTTAAGATATGTTGAAAGGTAATCGCGGGGAACCAGGAGCAGCCAGACCGGCAAGGCTGACGCCACGAAACCATAAACCGGAATCAAAATGGCGCATTGATTTTGGGACAGATAGAACCATTTTGAGAGCACGGGATGAGCGGCTACAAAAGGGCCGGTTACAATTACAATGGCAAGGAGCACAACGCCGATAACACTTCCCCCCGCCACGTCTCCAGGTCTGATCGTGTGCATCCAGATACCCATGATTACGGCGATGGGCAGAGTGCAGATGACGGTGTAAGCGCTCCAGGGGCTCTTCATCATGGCATTCACGACAGCCAGGGAAAGCCCGGCAAGGGCAAGGATAAGAATGAACAATACGGCGAAGCTGGCGACGATCCCGGCAGTCTTTCCTATCTCCGATTCGGCGATGACAGAGATACTTTTCCCGTCATGGCGAATAGAAGCGAAAAGAATGACCATGTCATGCACCGCCCCGGCAACTACCGCTCCGACGATGATCCAGAGGGCGCCCGGCAGATAGCCGAACTGAGCTGCCAGGACCGGTCCGAGCAGGGGGCCTGCCGCCGCGATGGCCGCAAAATGATGTCCAAAAAGTACATACTTGTTGGTCGGGTGGTAATCGAGGCCGTCCTTGAGCCTGTGGGCTGGAGTGGGCCTGTCCGGGTCCACTCCCAGGACCCTGTTCGCTATGAACATGCCGTAGTAACGGTAGGCCAGGGCAAAGACACACAGGGCCACGAATACAAGGGTCAGCGCATTCATTAAAGTTTCCTTCTCTTTGCCGAAGATTGTAATAATGACCTGCTTGAAACTGCTCTGCCTGAAATGGCAAACTCCCGGAATATATATAAATTCCAACGAGGCCGGGTTTGGCCAAATCAATTCGTTGATAACTGGTTGGTGTGATAAATGGAACTCTCCTCGACCCGGTAAGTCAAGCAATTTGAGCAGGTATATTGAAAAATTCTTCGGTTTGCGCAAAGCTTGGACTGCCCGCCGAGATTGCTTCTCATTGGCAAACAATAGAAAAAGCCGGAAAACGGTCGCGCCGCTATCCGGCTACAGCGAATGCCGATCTGGGACCTTACTGTTTTTTGGCAGGGGCTTTCTCATGCTTTTTTTGTCCCTGCTGAGGCTGTTCTTTAGCGGACGGCTTGGCTTTGGTCTCAGGCTGAGGCGTTTCATCGGCTTTTCGCGCAGCCTCGGGGGCCTGCGATGCGGGGCCTGGGGACTCGGGCTGTACAGGGTGGGCTTCAGGAATTACCGGCTGCGGCTGCACAGGCGGCTGCGCCTGGGGCTGTTCCAAGGGAATTTCCTGAGTTTGGCGACACTCTGAAATACCTTGTCCCGAACAAGCTCCATCATATGACTGGGCCTGAATATCCCGAGCATCAGGGCATAAAGCATGCCCATACACATCTGAGCCGGGCTGTAGTCCGAGTTACGCCGATCACGCACGCTCACCGTCTCCAACTGTTTGCGCAACTTGCGTTTTTCAAAGAACCGGCGGAGCAAACCAACGCGACCAAATCCGGTCAAATTCTTCCCGGTGAATTGCTCTTGAGGGGTCAAATCCTGTTCTTTCTGCTGTTTTTGTGCTACATTCGTATTCACTTTTCAGGCGCATCCTTTTCAGGGTCGTTGGGTAAACGCATATTACCTGAAAAGGAGGCTTTTTCGTTAAACATCATGTAGTTATTTGAATAAATATTCGCATAATAAGGATATTCAAATAGGGATTCACGCATTATTTGGGTTTATCAGTGACAAGCCTAAGAAAGGAGGGTTTTTTAGATGAACGCTCTGACGCTGGTGTTTGTTTCATTGTGCATATTTGCTATCGCCTATAGGTTTTATGCGCTCTTCATTGCGCACAAGGTTCTGGGGATAAGGACGGATCGGCCGACGCCTGCAAAAACCTGCGCGGACGGCATCGATTATGTAAAAACAAATAAGTTCGTTCTATTTGGGCACCATTTTGCCGCCATTGCTGCCGCGGGGCCTCTTCTCGGTCCGGTATTGGCGGCGCAATTCGGTTTTCTTCCCGGAGCCCTTTGGATCATTATCGGCTGCGTTCTGGGAGGGGGGGTCCATGATATGGTGGTNNGGCCGTCGGGATTGTCGCATCATTTGCTTTTCTCTTTATTCTCATTCTCACGCTGGCGGGTCTGTCGATTGCCGTTCTGAACGCCCTTTTTGAAAGCTTCTGGGGCGTCTTCGTTGTAGGCGCCACCATCCCCATCGCCATTTTGATGGGTCTTTGGATGTACAAGATTCGCCCCGGCGACGTTATGACGGCCAGTATATTTGGTGTTGCCCTGCTCGCCGCAGCCATCTACTTCGGAGGAGCAATCGACCCGGCATCAACGCTGGCCCAGTATCTGAAACTGAGCAAGCATCAGATTGCCATTGCCATTCCTCTTTATGCATTCATTGCATCCGTACTGCCTGTATGGTTTCTTCTGGCGCCGCGAGACTATCTGTCAACATATTTGAAGATAGCCACCATCACTACGCTGGCGGTTGGAATTCTTTTCGTCCATCCCGAACTAAAAATGCCTGCGCTCACGCAGTTTACGGGCGGCGGCGGGCCCGTCATCCCCGGCAATGTCTTCCCCTACATCTTTATCACCATCGCCTGCGGCGCCATATCCGGTTTTCACGCCATCATTTCAACAGGCACAACGCCCAAAATGCTCGGTGATGAAAAGGATATCCCATTTGTCGGCTACGGCGCCATGCTCTTGGAGGGTTTTGTAGCCATTATGGCCCTAATCGCAGCCTGCGTCCTTATCCCGGCGGACTATTTTGCCATCAACTCAGCGCCTGCGGAGTTTGCCAAACTTGGTATGGCTACCGTAGACCTCACCAGGCTCGCTACGGAGGTTCAGGAAAAAATCCAGGGCAGGCCGGGTGGCGCCGTATCTCTCGCCGTCGGCATGGCCTATATCTTCGATTCGATTCCCCATATGAAGAACTTGATGAAGTACTGGTATCACTTTGCGATCATGTTTGAAGCGGTCTTTATTCTCACCGCCGTTGACGCAGGCACCAGGGTCGGCAGATTCCTCCTGCAGGAAATGTTCGGCGTAATTATCCCAAAATTCAACGAAACGCAGTGGATACCTGGAATAGTCATAACCGGCGGCATCTTCAGTTTCCTATGGGGATATCTTGTGTATACTGGAAATATCTCGACGCTGTGGCCCCTGTTCGGCATGAGTAACCAGCTGCTCGCCTCAAGCGCCCTGATAATTGTAACGGCAATGTTGATTCGTATGGGGAAGGCCAGGTATATGTGGGTAACGGCGGTTCCGGGCCTCTTCTTAGGATTCGTAACGATGTATGCCGGTTATTTAAACATCACGGATGTCTATCTGCCGCGAAAGCTCTATGTCCTGGCCACACTAGCCACCGCTGTTTTGGTCATGATGGTGATCGTCATCGTCGGTACCTTCAGGCGGTGGATTGAACTCCTCGAGATCAAGGAGCGTGTGCAGGACATTTGGGGCGATAAGGTCATTATCGCGATTGAAGGCGAATCGTGTGTGGTGCCCGTTCAATCTGAACTCAACATGCAGCAGAAACTGGCCGCAGAAAAATGGATGGGATAGCTGTTAAGGCGGCGTTAAATACAGGGGGCAAGATCTTCTTCACAAGTAAACCACGTAGTGGCCGCCAAACCTTGTCTCCAGTTGGCTCTGCATGTCTCTACGTCTGTTGAGGATGCAGTGAAGAAATGTTTTGTCTCCTATTATCTGATAGATAACCCCCTTTATAAGGGGTTGCCTTACTGATATTCATGACTTTTGTTGTATGAGAGAATCAATCCTTTAGAGGTATAGACAATGATGCCGGCTTTTTGAAGTCTTTTGCATTCCTTGTGACCAAGTCCTGCACTCCTGGAGGGGGAAAAGGGACGAATTTATTTTTCGATTACATCTCGGGCGGCCGGGTTGGGTCGGGGCTCCCCTGCTGCAGAACCGACGGCATCAGTGGCGCTCTGAGCGGGCGAAGCCCGCGAAAGGACGCGAGCACGAACACAGGAGCAGCACGGATGGCATGGCGTAAATGTGTATCTCAATCTGAATTTGGTCATCCGAGTCCCGGACAACTTTGCAAACGAACCGCGTATCTTTGCGGCGAGATTTCTCCATCTCTTGCCAAAGGTTGTGATAAATATCTGCCTGAATTTACTTAATGTATAAAATTCCAAGAGGCCGGATTCGGCCAAGTCGATCCGTTGATAACTGGTTGGCGTGGCAAAAGGAACTCAGTTCGGCCCGGCAAGTCAAGCGATTTGAGCAGGTATATTGAAAAATTCTTCGGCTTGCGCAAAGGATGGACTGCCGGAGGTGATTTCTTCTCATCGGCGGAATCGGGTAGGAGGGGGAGTCGCCTCCCCCGTCCTCCCACACCACCGTGCGTACGGTTCCGT
>OMSV01000153.1 GCA_900290385.1 Syntrophobacter sp. SbD2
AAAGCGAGCCGCCATAGAGCGGACAGCCGAACCGGCATTTTAGACGCACCCAGTGCTCGATCGCAATCTCGCCGGCCTCTATGATGCGGGCAAAAGAAAATCCTGACCGCTTCGCCTGAGCAGCCAGCATCTCGGGACGAGAAACATGCCGATTTTCGTTCGGATACTCATGCTTGGCCAAAAACAGTGACGTGTCGCTCTGAAGGTGAAAAAACCCGACGTTTTTCAGCCCTGCCCCATTGAGCAGGGCTAGCATTTCTTCCAGCCCGTAAACGCGGCCGTTATAGGTGTTTATAAGCATGTGCAGGTCATAGAGCGCTCCCTTCACCGGGTCTACATCGTGCAGATCGCTAAGGTAGTCATGCACAAGGATAGTCCCTCCGGGAGCCATACAGGCTGCAAATTCTTTGAGAATGTCTGCGGCCTCCAGAGGGCCATAGGCATGTATGATGTTGGAAAGCAGAATCAGATCGAACTGTTTTCCCCCGATACATGGCTCCAGAACCGTGCCGGCAACGGTTTGAATCCCTTCCCATGCTTTGGGGTCCGGGTAGAGTTTACGCGCGGCCCAAATGGTATCGGGAAGCTCGTAGAGCACCGTGTTAAGGTCCGGCCATTGTCTTCGCAAAACACGACACCAGGCGCCGGCCCCGCCACCCACATCGAGCAGTTGGCGAGGCGCCGGCCCAAACATGTCCTTGATATATTCAAGGGACTCGGCAGACTTGAGCCGAGCCTGAAGGTCCAATGCTCTCACGTACGCCAGGGTCCGCTCGCTGTACTGCTCAGAAGATTCATCCACAGAGCGCTCATTTGCGCGGACTCCATCGCGTATTCTTGGTCCGAGCCTTTGCCAGTGCGAGCTCAGGTAACGCCGGTATAGGAGGAAATCGCCCAGATAGGAGCTATTTTTAGGCGTCAGGCAGCGGGCAGCAAGAGGACCGTTGGAAAACACTGCTTCATGCTCGACGATAAGGCCCAGAGCAACAAGGGAACGCAGAAACCGTGACAGCCCGCCGGCATCGTATCCGGTTTGGGCCGCAAGTTGATCGACCGTTGCCGGACAATCCGCCAGGAATCCAAAAATATTCAATTCCAAGGCCGTGAAAAGGACCTCGGAGTACCAGTATGCAGTTGCCAGATCTTCCAGTCGCTGGAAGCCTTCGGAAGCAATATCAGTGTTTTTGTGTGGCAGCTTCATATTCGGCGGTCTTTTAAATTCCAATAGGACCTATTTGGGCCTATATAAATGTCCCCTGCCCCCGTGTTTCAGAAATGAGCACCTGCTACATTTTACGCGTCCCCTTGAGGAGGTGGCCGAAAAGGTCATGGGAGCCTTTGTTGGCGCAGAAATCCCCACACATGGTGCATACATTCCGGTCGTTGGGGGAACGACTATCGCGTATGGCTTTGGCCTTCTGGGGAAAAAAGCCATGCTCGAACTGCCCGTCCCAATCGAGGTCCCTGCGCGCCTTGCTCATGGCCATGTCCCTCGCCCTCATCCGGTCGGGATACTTGGCGGTATCTCCGATATATGCACCGAGGCGAGCCACCCGGACACCTTCTATGACATCTTCTTCATTTGGCAGGGCAAGGTGTTCCGCCGGAGTGATATAGCAGATCAGGTCCGCTCCATAGCGCGCGCTGTGTGCCGCTCCAATGGCAGCCGCCACATGGTCGTAGCCGGCCATCACGTCCGTTGGAATCGGCCCGAGCATGTAGTAGGGGGCGTTATTGCTCATCCTTTTTTGCAGAATGATATTTGCTTCGATTTCGTCAATGGGCACGTGTCCCGGACCTTCCACCATCATTTGACAGCCCATCTTGCGGCCGATCTCAGCCAGTTCGCAGTTGATGAGAAGCTCCTGGACCATCGCGCGGTCGAAAGAATCCCAAATCGCCCCCGATCTCAATCCGTTGCCAAGGGAGAGGACCACGTCATATTTTTTTAGAATCTCCACCACACGGTCGAACTTGGCGTAGAGGGGGTTTTCCCGTTTGTTCTTCCGCATCCAGGCTACCATGGAGGTGCCGCCTTTGCTCACCAGTCCTCCATAACGGTATCCCTGCCGCTCGAGTCGTTCGATTGTGTAAAGATTGATCCCGCAGTGGACTGCCATAAAGGAGATCCCGTCTGCGCACTGTTTCTCGATGAGATCGAAAAGCAGCTCTTCGTCGAGCTTGTTTGGGTCTCCGTAACGGCGCGTAGCCTCACAAAAGGCCTGGTAAAGGGGCACGTTTCCTACCGGAAGCGTAACGGCCGCCAGGACTTCCCGGCGAATCTTATCGAGGTCCCCGCCTACGGAAAGCTCCATAAGCGTGTCGGCCCCGGCTGCCTCGGCAGCCCGGGCTTTTCGAACTTCGGCCTCGATATCCACGATGTCCGTGGATGTGCCAATGCTTGCATTGACTTTTGAGCGAAGTCCCATTCCGATGCCCACGATTCGGCCGGGACGGTTGGTATTGAGCGGAACCACGATCTGGCCTTCGCCAATCCTCTTGAGAATTAATTCCGGCTCCAGCCCTTCCTGAGACGCGACCTCCCGCATAACTTCAGTAAGAATTCCCTTTGTTGCCAATTCGACTTGAGTAGCCATGGTTTGTCTCCCAGCTTTATCCCCGCATCTCCAGTCATGGATGCCCGGGAACGTTATGTTTCGCGCAAGGGACAAAAAAAATCCCCAAGCGCACAATATCAAGCGCCGTGAGGATTTACCATCTCCCCAGGTGCACACCGAATGTTAGGTCTTCTGACTCTCGGATCGTCCTACAAGCCGCGCCTTCCCGTCCAATTGAAAAAGGACAGTGGCCTCGTGCGGCGTTCGTCCCCGATTACAGCGGCGGGTCCGTACCGGAATCTCACCGGACTTCCCTTTTATGGCCCGGAGGGGCCAACACTCGGATGCCAAACCTGTTTAGCGTTCCTTATAGAAAAATCTCTCCGTCTTGTCAATTGTAAAATATACCGGATTCCCCGGTGGCCGACACGCTGAAAATCCCCTGGAGAAACGCCTTTCAATAAATTTATTCCGCAACCAAATTGCTTCTTCCAGTATAGAATTCTTGTTTTGAATCTATGAGTCTTGCCCTCACAATATCACCTTTGGCATATTTAATAACGAAAATATCTGTGCCAGTCGGGATGACGAAACATCGTTTGTCTCTTATTAAATGGTCTATTGTTTCGAAGTCACTCCGCTTATTAGCCGACATCGCAGTCTCCGCATCATCAGAATTCAGGCATCCTATAGAGTTAAGTTTTGCATAATGTTTACCTTGGAGTTCGGTTCCGATTTGTTTTGTGTTCTCACTTGAAGCTATTCCCTGATCTGGCATATACTCATTAAGTGCAGCGCAGCCTGATATAATACAAATTCCTACAATTAAAAGTATGCATAGACGCTTTTTCATTTTAATCCCTCTTTAAGAACTTAATTGTTCATTGTTTTGAATTTCCGCCACAGACACCATAAGTTACGAATTTCAAACCCCAGTATGTACAAGCAGGATGGACAGGTAGTCCGCCGCCTGCTCTTGCCGGCGCAATTTGCGCAGGTCGGCCTCCACCTGCTGGCCATCGAGCCCGGCTCGCGCCACATATACCGCGCGGTCCAGAAAACCAGCCTGTTCAATGAAATCGACGACCTTGTTGAGCCGCCTTCCGAGCTTCATCAGGATTAGTGTCCCTCCCCCGGCAAGCGCCTCTCCGATTACATCAAGGTCATCGGAAGCAGGGATAATGACCACACGTTGCCTGCCTTCACCTATGGGAAATTCAGCCAACGCGGCAGCGGCGCTAAAAGCCGTGATTCCTGGAACGGTGACCACATCGAGTCCGGGAAGTTTTTCGCGCAAAGATCTGACGAGATAAATGTAGGTGGAATAGAGCAGAGGATCCCCCAGAGTCAAGAAGCAGGCATCCTCGCCCATGCCGACCACATCTGAAACACTCCGGGCTGCTTGGGCCCAGTGTTGCGATAGCTCTCCACTGTCGTCGCTCATAGGGAAGACCAGTTCGTGGATCAGGGAATCCGCCCTCAGGTACCGGCCGGCAATGGCAAGAGCAATGCTCCCGTTCTCACTCCGTGCCTTTGGAACGAAAACATGGTGACATCCTTGAAGGACTCTGGCCCCTTTCAAGGTCATCAACTCGGGGTCGCCGGGCCCAACCCCTATTCCATAAAGGACTCCGAATTTCATGTCGATTTTTTCCCTGCCGGGAACAAGATCTTCTCCTCTATTCGTTCGATACGCTTGACTATAAGCTCTTCGGGTATAAGTTCCATGAGGCGCTTACGCGCCTCGCCGACCGTCAGCGGCAGACCATTAATGGGCACTCCGTCATAGCGTTTCATCTCGTGCAGCAGGGTGGAGACATAGGGCAACCTCAGCCCGGCTTTATCAAGCATATCGTAATCGCCAAACACCTCTTCGGCCGGTCCATGGCTAAGGACCCGTCCCTTGTTCAGCACATAGATCCGATCTGCAAAAAGAGGCAGCATATCCACCAGGTGGGTTGCGAGAATTATAATAATCCCCTGCTGGCGATTGAGCCTGTTGAGGAGCCGCATCATCGTTTCTTCCCCGGCAGGGTCCAACCCGGAGGTGGGTTCATCAAGGATCAAAATCGCGGGCTTCATTGCAAGCACGCCGGCCATGGCGACCCGCTTTTGCTCTCCAAAGCTCAGATGATGGATGGCTCTATGCCGCAAATCAGCGGCCACGACTGATTCAAGCGCCTCAGAAACCCGCCGCTCGACCTCCGGCTCGGGTAGGTCCAGATTCCTTGGGCCGAAGGCCACATCTTCCTCAACCGTGGCTGCGAAAAGCTGATCGTTTGGATTCTGAAAAACGAGTCCAATGCGCTGATAGAGATCTCTGGCCGGAGTGCCGCAGATCTCGTGTCCGGCAATGCGGACCTGTCCTTTCTGTGGCTTTAAAAGGCCGACGAGCACCTTTATGAGAGTAGTCTTTCCCGATCCGTTCGAGGCAAGCATTGCGACAAACTCGCCCACTCTGACCCGAAAGTCCACTTCGGTAAGCGCCTGGGTCCCTTCCTGATAGGTGAAGCATACCCCTGAAGCCTCAACGGCCATAGGAACTTCTTTCATAAAGCCCCCCACTCCAGCCGGATGTATGCAATCAAGATAGCTGCCGAGGTCAGGCACAAAATCCAGAGGTCTTTCGAGCAAATGCGCGGCAGAGCGCCAAAAGGTATGTAACCNNCGCCTGAGGCTGGAATACCCGAGCCGCACCCTTTGGGCGTCCATGACGTCGGCAGCCTGATCCAGGAGCATGAAAATATAGCGGTACATGAGCATGGCCACTTCCACCCAGCACTTTGGGACACCGAACCAGCGCAGGGCCTGAAATACCTGATGCGCCCTGGCGGTAGAGCTCAAAAGCAGCAGTGCGCTAACTGCTCCAAGAACTCGAGTCCCAAGCAAAGCGCCGTGCAGGGCGCCCTCACGCATCACCGCTATCTTCCACCCAAACAGAGGGATATTAAAAAGCAAGGTGGAACCAACGAGAACCGACTGCAGCAGGATTACAACCAGAACTATTCCCAAAGGGGTCGCAAGCCTGACCAAAATGATCCCGGCGGGCATCCGGATCGCCAGCATGGCGGCCAGGCAGGCCGCAAAGATTGCGAGCGGAAACTCAGGGCCGCTGGACAGTATGACACCGACGATCGCCAGAATGGCAAGCACCAGCTTTACGCGAGGATCAACACGGGTCAGAATGTTGTCCCGATATGCAAATATGTCCGAGAAAAGTTCAAATACCGGCTGCAAACCGTTAGCCTTTATCCTTTGGGGGGAATAAACCCCGAAAATGATAACCGGCGGTAAAACCGCCCGCTGCTCCCGCTAAAAGAAACAACAACAGGGGCAAGTCCCCACGTTCGATATTGATTAGAGGCTCCTGCGGAGGGCGGTTTGCCTCTATCGCGAACTTGCCGACTACCGACTCATCGACCCCGGCCCATTTGCACTCAGAGAACCGCAGGCCGATATACAAGCCCAGAGCCAGCAAAAAGATAAGGCCGCCTGCAAGCGCTATTTTCATAAAACGCACCTAAACCGCAAAGATCTTAAGCAACTCGGGCCTGCGTGTCAGTATGAACTTGTAAGCTCCTACACACAGGAATCCCTCAACAATTCCCAGCGGGACCTGAGTGGGCACAAACGCAATAAGCACGGTCAGGAAAAATTTACCTAGTGGAGCATTACCGTGGAGAGCCGTGGCGAGTTGAAAAGAAGTGACGCTGTATGTGGCCCAGTCCGATAGAAGGCCCGCAAGGAAAGCGCCAATCCACCATCTGCCGGTCAGCCGCCTTGCCAGGATAAATGACAAATACCCTGTAAAGGCGCCGGCGACCCCCATTGAGGCAACATTAGCACCGAGAGTGGTAAGCCCGCCATGCGCCAGGAACAGGGCCTGCAGCACCAGAGCCACGCTGGTCACCACAACCGTGAGCAGAGGGCCGATAAAAATGGCGGCAATACCGGTCCCGCAGGGATGCGAACAGGAACCCGCAGCAGGGACGGGAATCGGCATACAGGATATTATGAACACAGCCGCCCCTACCAATCCGATCATAGGTTTTAGCTGCGGATTCCTCTGTCCGCGCAAGCGCACTTCGCGCAGCCCCAGAAAGAGAAACGGCGCAGACACAGCAAACCACAGTGTTGCCCACTCCGCAGGAAGGATTCCCTCGGAGATGTGCATAGCGAACGCCGGAACGGCCGACAGCACTAGCAATGACGTGAATACAAGAATCACCGTGATGGAGCGGTGCTTACTTCTCATACCTGCCTCCCGTAAATGAGTGATCACCCGCATAGCCGCACTGGGGCTCCTTGCGATTCGAACCTGTCGAGGACTCCATTGTAATCTGCGGTCATAAACAGGACCTTCATCGAAAACCTCCATTGCGTGGGCCGTGTGCCCGGCAGTTGAACCGCCTCCAGGCACTGAAAAGGTTTGTTAAAAAGTCGGGCACTGCACAGTGCTGCGCTATAGCCCGGATAGGGTCGAAGGACCACTCCGAGAGTTACGGCCTCCCGGAGTGGTTGTGGAGTGGTGTGGTGCGTTGAGAAGAGGAAATCTCATGGTGCTACAGCCAAAAAAAAATCCCTAGAGCAAAACGCTCTAAGGATTGCACCCTGTTTACTTGATCCTTATGCCGGTTTACCCGATATTTCCGCGTACGGGTCCACCAAACGGCATCAGGCAGGTCTTCTGGCTCACGGATCACCCTACTCTCCGGTCCTTCCCATCTCTAAAAGACAGTGGTCTTACCGGATTTCGTCCCCGTTCACAGCGGCGGGACCGCTCCCGATTTTAACCGGATTTCGTCCCCGTTCACAGCGGCGGGACCGCTCCCGATTTTAACGGGATTCCCTATTAAAGTTATTCTGTACCTGATGCTAAAAAACTATGTGGTATTCTTTGTACAATTTATTCCAAATGCTGTCAACTCCATATCTCACTGTAAGAGCTCATCGCCGTTAGTCTTCACAGGCAATTACATCCAACATTACGATTGTGTAAGGACGAATCGAATCGGAAGAAGGGCCCGGCAGGCAAGGGGCTTACCATCTCTTTTGGTAGGAACGAATCTCGAATCCTTAACGGCCTTAACCGCTTNNGATCGTCGATGGTAACGCGCAGCACAACAGTTCCCTCTTTTTCAAGCCTTTTTGCAAGGGCGGGGTAAGCCGTTTTGAACTTGCACCAAAGTTGCACCAAAAGGGTAGGACGCTCCATATTATTTTCACTAGGTCCTGGGATTGGAACCCATCACCTATTGTCGCCGGTGTGGCTTTGCGCCAAGCGGGACGTTAAGGGATACCGCATACGGATGCTGGAGGGTGCGGGCACGGATCATCGGCGGGACTAGCCGAGAGAGGTTTTGTTGTCGGGCATGTTGTCAAGTTTGCACCTGGGTTATGCACGAGCATGCCTAAAAATAATATTGAATTTTGTCCCAATTGTCCTATATAATGGCGCAAATTCGTCAGATGGAGGAAAAGCTGAATGCGCGCAGTTGATGACAAACAGACAGGGGCCATGAGACCGGATTTCGACAGATCAATTTGCATTGACTTCAAGGGTGCAACGATCTCCTCCGGTACCGGCTTTGTCTTCATGAGAGAGATCGATGAGCGGTTCAGCCATCTTAGGGGGTGAAACTATAATCTCATTGGAGGCATTTTATCATATATAAAAGGACTCTAATGGCGTGGACTGGACAGGGGCACTAGGTTGGATTTTCATAGCTGTCATATTGCTTATTGCTGCGATCAGGTATCAATTTAAATCTACTAGCACATCGACCAAGAATATACAAAATCATAATCAGCCCACTACGCACAATAAGATATCTGTTAAAATCGTTGCCCAGCCTTCCACGTATAAACGGGCAGAGCGCACACCAATAATGGCCATACCCCTCCGTTGCTCCGGTTGCGGGAAAAACTATATCCTTGGTGAGAATGCGATAGTTGTTTCCATGGCTGGTGTGTCCAAGGATTTTCTTGTAGCAATCGATTTTTCAAGAGCAGAGAGCCATCCAGATCTTATTGATGCGCTTGAGCGCGGGTTTAATTTCTTGGATGCTGCAACAGCCGCTAAACAAAGAAGAGAGATAGAAGGAATCCTATCAAGTTTATCGTCTGGCGAGAGACGCCAGTGGAGATGCAGAGCATGTAATAAAGTGCAAACGTATTCGCCATCAGAACAGCTCCCAATGCCTGCACAGTGACATGACCTCGTCGTTAAGCGTCTTCCACTCGGTCCCTTGCGCACCGGCGGGCATGCCTGCGCAGAGAATGAGCACGATCGCCGCTAATCCGGACATTGTTCCTTTCATACTTTCTCCCGCATGTTTCAACCGCCGTTGAGAGAAAATCCAAAATCGCAGGCGGTCTGTTTTGCTGACCGGGCAATCCAGCATTACGATTGTGTAAGGACGAACCGAATCGGAAGAAGGGCCCTGCAGGCAAGGGGTTGACCGTCTCTTTTGGCGGGAACGAAACTCGAATCCTTGACGGCCTTGACCGCTTGCTCATCGAACCCAAACCCGGCCTTCTTCAGCACCACAATTTCAAGTGGACGGCCTTGTTCATCGATGGTGACACGCAGCAGGACGGTCCCCTCCTTTTCGAGCCTTTTTGCCAACGCCGGGTAACACGGCACGACTTTGTGAAGGAAACTTGGGCCGTCCGCAGATCCAAAAGTTCTCTCCGGGGTGCCGTTGCCGGCCCCTCCGGGAGGTCCGTCTCCGGAAAAAGCCGCAGTGCCCGGGCCGGTTCCGGCGATCTTCCCCGATCCCTGCGATGGTGAATCAGGGTTGACGGATTGTGCGGGATCGGGTTGGGCCGTGGGCTTTATTTCTTCATGCTTATCCGAAGCAGTGCGGGGTTTTATAATCTTCTTCGGATGGACGTCGGCTTCGATATTTTTCTTCTGTGGCGTCGGCAAGTTCTTTTGTTCCCGGCTCTCTTTCGCCACAGGCCCCGAGGGTCTTTCCAAACCCGGTCCGGCTGTATTGGCGTCACCGGCCAGAGAAACGAGCCGCACTTCCATCCATTTATGGCTCTGGACTTGAGGTTTGGGTGAGTACCAAAGCAGACAGGCAAGAGCTGAATGCAGAAAAAGCGCCAATGCCAAACTCGACCATGTCTTCCTGCCGGAAAAGATTTGGACCCGGTTGTTCCACGGCGCAGAAACAATGTCTTCCGGATCATCGGATCTGGAAAGATCTATCACACAGTCTGCAACGTCCAGGGCTATCGAGTTAATTGCGGCCTCCTGTGTAACCTTTCACCGCAGAGGGAAAGTCTTTCAACAGGATTAACAGGATTAACAGAAATGGCGTTGGATTAGGGAATTGAGGAATTGGGGAATTAAATCCCTAAATCCCTAAACCTCTGCATACCTAATTTGGCGATTTTTTAATCCTGTAAATCCTGACCCTCTTGCAAAAGTCCTTCAAAGTCATTCCGGCGCAGGCCCATAGCCGTCAACTTAAGGGGATGTTCTTGAGTGGCCTTGGTCTC
>OMSV01000057.1 GCA_900290385.1 Syntrophobacter sp. SbD2
GCGGGGCGAAGACTCGATATGGACGAGCTGAAAAATACGGTGAGCCTCGCCCGCCAATGCTCGGACCTCTGGGAGAAATGCCTCGCGGCTGCCGCGGCCGCCCCGTCTCCGCTTACCTTTTTCGACTCCGCCACTCTTATGGGCCCGGCGGTTGTAGGCAGAGGGACCCAGGCGGCAATCGATGTGTACCGGCTGCTCCTCGAAGAATTGAACGAGCGTATCGAACAGGGCATAGGGGCAATAGAGGGCGGTGAACGGCATCGTATTTACTGGGAGGGAATGCCGGTCTGGGGACGCCTTAGTATGCACTCAAAGCTGTTTGCAGGCCTTGGCGCCTCCGTGATCGCTTCCACCTACTGCAGCAGTTGGATTTTCAATGCCCTGGATGCGGCCAGGCCCTTCGAAAGCATGGCAAGGGCATACACGGAGCTGTTTATCGTTCGCTCGGACAAATACAAGGAACAATACATCAAGGAGAAGCTGGACTTCTTCAAGTGCAGCGGCATCATCTATCATGATGCAAAAACATGCCCCAACAATTCGAACTGCCGCTATGGGATGCCTCAGCGGTTGCAGCTCGAAACAGGCATTCCCGCCCTGATAATAAACGGCGATCTCAACGATCTGAGACTTATTTCCGATGAACAGACCAAGACCAATGTCGAGGCATTCATCGAGCAGCTCGAAGAGGCGGCGGCATAAGCAGGGAGCAAAAGCTTCCCGCTTCCTGCTTTACGGAGGTTGATTATGGCTCACTGGTTGAATCTGGGACAAAATTTCAAGGTCAATGCGAAGAGATTTCCGGATACTTTGGCCGTCAAGGACCAAAACAGAAGCTTCACCTATCGGCAGACCAACGAGCGAGTCAACCGGTTGGCCGGCAGCCTTATTGACCTGGGGCTCAAGAAAGGGGACAAGGTTGCCGTACTGCTGGAAAACAGTATCGAAATCGTGGAGATCTTTCTTGCGACGGCCAAGACGGGACTCATTATCGTGCCCATAAACTTCCGCCTGGTCGGCCGGGAGATTGAATACATCGTAAACAATTCCGATGCCGCAACAATCTTTGTACACGAACAGTTTACGGGCGCCGTCGACCAGATCCGGGCAGAATTGGGCAACATCGCGCCGGAGCGCTTCTTTGTAGTAGGCGCTCCCGCCGGCGGCTACAGGGAATATGAAACTTTCATTGCCTCCGGATCGCCGCAGGAGCCGGCCTGCGAGGTTAAGCCCTCGGACACGTGGATTCTCATCTATACATCGGGCACAACCGGCAAACCAAAGGGAGTGCTTCGATCCCATGAATCCCACATTGCCTTCTATATAATCAATGCGCTCGATTTTGGCTTCACCAGGGATGACATTTGCATGAACGTAATGCCCCTGTGCCACATCAACTCCGTCTTTTTCACATTCACTTTCCTCTACCTCGGCGGATCGGTCTACATTCATCCCGCTCTATCTTTCAAAGGCGAAGAGGTGCTGGAGATAATCGAGCGCGAAAAGATCACTTTCATTTCGCTTATACCAACCCATTACAACCTCATACTGAATGTTACGGGCAAGGGGCGAAACAGGGACGTCAGTTCGATCCGCAAGCTGCTCTGTTCCTCGGCCCCTGTTAGACGGAAAATGAAAATGGACATCATGGACTTCTTTAAGGGCGTGCAGCTCTACGAGGCATACGGGTCCACCGAAGCCGGGACCGTCACCGTGCTGAGGCCCGAAGAGCAGTTGAACAAGCTCGGATCGATCGGGTGCGAATGCCTTGGCACCGATCTCGTCAAAATTCTGGATGGAAACGGCCATGAGGTCCAGGTGGGCGAGATAGGGGAGATATTTTCCCGCGGCCCGATGCTATTCGACGGATATTACAAGCTCCCCGAGAAAACCGCTCAGTCTTTCAGGGGCGAATACTTTTCCGCCGGGGACATGGGCAGCAAAGATGAAGACGGATTTTTCCACATCGTCGATCGACGCGATAACATGATAATAACAGGTGGCGAGAATGTTTATCCCAGTGAAGTCGAAGAGGTGATAGGGGGTCATGAGTCCGTATTTGACTGTGCCTGCATCGGGGTACCCGATGAAAAATGGGGAGAAAAAGTTGTCGCCGTGGTGGTATGCCGGCCGGGCATTGCAGAGGACCAGCTTGGCGAAGCCATAAAGGCGCTGTGCAAGACCGACCTGGCGAGGTTCAAACGCCCCAAGGAGATCATTTTTGTCAAAAATGAGGAAATGCCAAGGACCTCGACAGGGAAAATACTGCATAGAAAATTGAGGGAGATGTGCGGCAGCGGAAAGCTGCCACAGGCGCTGTGAACTAGCTAAGGAGTAATTCATGAAAGAAGTTGTGATATTGGGAGCGGCCCGGACTGTTGGCGGACAATTCGGAGGTTCTTTTCAGGGCATCGCTGCCCCAGAACTCGGAGCTGCTGTAGTCAGGGAAGCGATAAAACGTTCCGGGATCGCACCGGAGACCGTGGAACAAACCGTTTTCGGAAGTGCGTGGCAGGCAGGCGTTGGCCCCAACCCGGCCAGGCTGAGTTCGGTCATGGGCGGCGTTCCCGTGGATGCGCCGGCGGTTTCCGTCAACGTACGCTGCGGATCGAGTATTCAGGCCCTGATTTTCGGCGCCCAGGCTATAAAAGCGGGTGATGTGGATACGGTCCTTGTCGGAGGCGCGGAAAGCACAAGCATGATCCCCTACGGCCTGCCTCGAGCCCGCTGGGGTTACCGCATGGGCAACGGTGAGTTGATTGACTTCATGCAGAAGGACGGGTTCCTATGTCCACTGGGCGGCGGACTCATGGGTGAGATCACCCAGTGGCTTGCTGACGAAAGAGGGATCTCCAGGCAAGAGCAGGACGCGTTTGCCGCCGAATCGCACAACAAAGCCGAGGCAGCGGTTCGGGAAGGAAAGTTCCGGGAAGAGATTGTTGCGGTCCCGGCCAAGGGGAAAAAGGGCGAAGCAATCTGGGTGACAGAGGAAGAAATCTACCGGAAAGGCATGAGCGCCGAATCCCTCGCCAGGCTTAAGCCGGTCTTCGCCAAAGACGGGACCATCACAGCGGGCAACGCGTGCGCCTTGTGCGACGGCGCTTCAGCAGCTGTACTCATGGAGCGTGGCAGGGCCATGGCGATGGGGTTGAAGCCCATGGCGCTTCTGAGGGGCTATGCTTTTGTGGGAGTCGATCCCAAACGGTTTGGCGTCTCTCCGGTCAAAGCAATACCCGCTGCGTTGAAAAAAGCCGGGCTCGCGCTCGGCGACATCGACCTGATCGAACTCAACGAGGCGTTCGCCGCCCAGTATATTGCGTGCGAACAGGACCTGGGCCTGGACCGCTCGAAGGTCAATGTGAACGGGGGAGCGATCGCCTTGGGGCATCCGGTGGCCGCAACGGGCACAAAGCTGCTTGCCACCTTGCTCTATGCCATGCGGCAGCGCAATGTTACTCTGGGGGCGGTAAGCCTTTGCATTGGCGGAGGCAATGGTGTGGCTGCCATAGTCGAGCGGCTGAACTGAAGTATCCCGTCACCCCATGATAGGCAAACGGTCATTTGTATATAGACATGCTCTTCGTGCTTGCGCTGAAAACATCTTTGTTTACGATAACGTTCACGCAGGCAGGCTTGCCGGAAGATCCGGCCCGTTCCAGAGCCGGACGTATTTCAGAGGGTTGGACAACATGTTCTCCATACCCGCCCATGGCCTCGATTACCCGGTCATATCTCAGAGGAGTGAGAGCGCTTGCCAGGTTTCCCCTCTCGGGACCATACCGTGCGAGTTGAAGGAACCGAACCTGATTCCAGGCTGCGTTGTTTGCGACAATTCCAACCACGGGCAAGTTAAAGCGGATGAGCGTATCATAATCAAAGCGGATGAGCGTATCATAATCAAAACCGGTACATCCGAAGGCCCCATCGCCAAAAAGCGCGACAACTCCGGTTGCGGGAAAGGCCGTTTTGGCAGCGATGGCGAAAGGCGTACCAACGCCGAGCGTACCCAGGGGACCGGGATCGAGCCACTTGCCCGGCTTTCGCGTCCTGATCACGTTTGCGGAAATGGTGACCACATCCCCTCCATCCGCGATGAAAATAGAATCATCGCTCAAGAAATCGTTTATCTCACGAGCAAGCCTCAGAGGATGTATGGGAACTTCATCGGACGTCAGAAATTCCCTTTCCCTGTCAAGAATCTCATTTTCTTTCGCCCGAAGTTCCCGGCGCCAGGCGCCAGGTCGATCTGGATGATCTTCGCGCTGGGGGCGATCCGGTCCCCATAGCCAAGCCGGAAATCAAAAGGCGTCCCGACGACAATGACCACGTCCGCCCGGGAGAGCGCATAGCTCCGGGATCTGCTGAACAGGAATTCCGAATCCGCCGCAACAGCGCCCCTTGCCGCTCCGTTCAGATATGTCGGAATTTGCATCTTTTCAACCACTGCATTCAGACCATCAACCGCCCGGCAGAGCCATACCTGCGTGCCGGCAAGAATGGCCGGTCTATCGGCCTTATCGAGCAGCTCAGCCGCTAATTCAATATCCCTGGAATCGGGCCGCGTCCGGCCCTTTGCCCTGTACCCGGAGGGAATCTGCACCTGGGCCTCCTCAAGTTCCTTGTCCAGCACATCGTAAGGGATTTCAAGAAACGAGGGCCCCGGCCGGCCGCTGTAAGCCTCGCGAAGAGCCATCGCCATATATTCGGGGATGCGCTCAGTTTCAAAGACTGTCGCAGAAAACTTGGTGATCGGTTTCATTATTTCCACATTATTCAACTCTTGCAACCCGCCCTTGAGCAGATTCTTAAGCGGCACCTGTCCTCCGATGAGAAGCATTGGTACCTGCGCCCGAAAGGCGTTTGCAATCCCAGTAACGGCATCGGTCACCCCCGGCCCGGCGGTTACGACCGCAATGCCCGGAAAGCCGGTGAGCCGTGTCCAGGCATCGGCCGCATGGGCTGCGGTCTGTTCGTGCCTCACGTCGATTATCTGAATCCCCTCCTCGGCGCATCCGTTATATATATCCATGACGTGCCCGCCGCACAGCGTAAAGATCGCGCTGGTCCCCTCGGCTTTCGCGAATTTTGCCACAAGTTGACCGCCTGTGATTTTGGCCATCGGATGATCCTTTTCAGAATGAAACCTTTGCGCTGAATAATGCCTCAACTTAACCGGTGCACGCAAGTGCAAAGGCTTATCAGGCCATTTCAGGTTGATACGTGAGATTTTTGTTCGCAGACCTGCCCTGTTGCCACGACCATTGGTGGGAACGCTGCAAGTAAATACGCTTTAGGAAGGTATGGAAGGGGCGCTTGAATACCTTCGTCCTGGGGGGCGGATGGGCAGACTCAGACCAGCGAGGCCCTTGCCGGCCTGAGAATGAGCGCCCCTTCCATTTTTGGATTTCTAAAGCTGTAAATAGACTGCCCCTGTTACGCTATCTTCTCGGGAGTGTGACTTTTGTGTGAACGTCGAAGAAACCGAAAGGTGGGAAAAAGCTGATCGTAGCAGATTACTCTCTGAAGGATAAAGGGAGCAGCGAATCAGCCAGACTGATCGGCAGGCGAAAAGAGTGCAATGAGGCCCCCAATATAGCTGTAGTGCATAATCGGCCTGTTCAAGAAAGTGTCGTTTTAGTTTTTTGAATATTTTTGCATTTTTTTGTTGGCAATCAGATACCTTTATATCCCACCTTATAATGAGACGCAACTATACGTTCAGGTGGTCCTGGTGCTATACAAACATTATTCTCAGTAGAACCAGCCTTTATTGCGCTCTGATGAACCCTCAGTTTTACGCTGGCGCTTATTACGATGAAATTTCTGAACCTCCTGGTGGCCTCGTACTTTTTTTGGTGGAATCAAATCGATTTTTGGGTTCTTATAAGTATCGTATTGGGCTTGACTCTTATTTTCCGCGTTTCTGCGGTTTTTGCTGTGAGTTTCATATGAATAAAACAATACTCGTTACTGGTGGCGCAGGATTCATCGGAAGTAATTTCGTAAGGTGTGAAAGGCTGCGGAATAACCGGATTATCAATCTCGATATCCTCACTTATGCGGGGAACCTCTTGAATCTGGAACAGCTAAAGGGTGACCCCGGTCACATCTTCATACAGGGAGACATACGCGACCGGGAACTCGTAAGAAAACTCCTCAAAGGATACCAACCGGATGGTGTTGTAAATCTTGCCGCCGAATCCCATGTGGACAGGTCGATTGACAGCCCGGAGAGCTTCATTCAAACCAATATCATCGGGACCTATCACCTCATGGAGGAAGCGAGGGAGTACTGGAAAAGGCTTTCGGCAGAGCGCCGCGAACATTTTCGCTTTCTTCACGTCTCGACCGATGAAGTCTACGGTTCCCTGGGACCGCAGGCGCCCGCGTTCATAGAAAGCAGCCCCTATGCTCCCAACAGTCCCTATTCAGCCAGCAAGGCTGCAAGCGATCACCTGGTACGGGCATATTTCCATACCTTCGGGGTCCCCACAATCATTACGAATTGTTCGAACAATTACGGTCCCCGGCAGTTTCCCGAAAAGCTTGCGCCGCTCATAGTCCTGAATGCGATCGAAGGAAAGCCGCTGCCGATATACGGTGACGGGCTCAACGTGCGCGACTGGCTCCACGTTGATGACCACTGCGAGGCGCTGCACGCAGTGCTTGAAAAGGGCAAACCAGGAGAAACATACAATATCGGCGGATGCTGCGAAAAAACGAACCTTGAAATGGTAAACAG
>OMSV01000021.1:0-1642 GCA_900290385.1 Syntrophobacter sp. SbD2
AGGGGACAAGATACAGGTTAAGCGCGTGCAGCGTCCACAGGATCAACCCCACTTGTAAACGGGCGGCTAATTCGTGAACGACCGGAAACACCTTACCACTTTGGAGGTATACAAGCTCTTGAGCGCCACGAAAGGAAGCCGCCACGAGGCCCGCAGCCGTTTTGTTCGTTGCCGTTGATCGTTCCTGCCGATGGTTGTGCTGCAAGTGATTACAGGCGCGCTATTATCCCTTCAACTTGCGCCCGCCTTTTTGAATAACCACTCAATAGAATTGTCCTCAGGTTAGCTTCGATCTCCGTTTGTGTGTTTATCCTGGTGTGCAGTTCGGGGGCGAGTCCGTCCATGCTTTCAAATTCATCCATAAATCCCCGCAGGTGCTCGGGTCTTGCGTCCGATTGCCCGTCCTCGCCTTCCCGGCGGCGCCCCAGCCTTTCCAAAATAGTGTCCTGCGAGGCCGCACATTCAAAGAACAAGATGTTGGCGTCCAGGTCTTTAGCAAGCCTTACCGCTTCTTCGCGCCATTTTCGCCTTGAAAAGGTGGCGTCCAGGATCGCCGAGCGTCCCTTCTTAAGTTCCTCCTGAACCGTTGAAAGCAGCGCGGAATAGACCCACCCCCGCATCTCGGGCCTGTATATCCCTGTACCGAAGTCCACAGGGCCGCCACGTGCGCTGTATCCCGCAAGTTCCCTGCGAGCCTCGTCGGACCTCAAAAGAGCAATGTCGAATATCTCGTGCAGTCTTTTGGCATAAGTTGACTTGCCGGTCCCGGGCAATCCGCACAGAACATAGAGTGTCGGCCTGGCGAACTGCACGGCGTATCGAAAGGCGAGATCGAGATATTGGCGGGCGCGCCTTTGCATTTCGCGCTTTCTAGGGCCTTGCGCCAGTTGGGTGGCGCTCAAACAAGAGATTTTCATCCTCACGACCGCGCGGTAGCACGAGTAGAAATCCAGTAGCGTGTATATACCGTAATCGCGGCTGGATTCGGTATAGCCGTTCAATACCGCGAGGCTTAAATCCGGTCTGCCGAGCCGTTCGATGTCCATGTGAAGGAAGGCGAGGTCAACGGCCCTGTCCCCGCATCGGAAACGTTCATTGAATTCAACGCAGTCGATTATCTGAATCCCATCGAGGAAATAGACATGTTCGGCCCTGAGGTCTCCATGACCGTCGCAGATTCGGCCTTCTGCAACCCTGCGCCGGAGAAGGTCCCCACGGTCCCTGAAAAATCCGCGGCTGGACTCGACGACAAAATCAAAGCGTTCCTTCTCCACCAGGTCTCCCACAAACGGCGCCAATTGACGGAAATTTTCCTCAATGTTGAATTCTATGACCTGGCGGCCGCCGTACCGGTCGATTTGAACGCCGTGTTCGGCCGCACCGTAAAATTCAGCCAAACGCCTGCCAAGCCCCAGCATTTCATCCGGAGTGGCTTTCCCACTTACGATCCGATTGGAAAGAGAGGCGTCATCGGGAAGCTGTTTCATCTTAACCGCGTATTCCACCACTTCGCCGCTGTTCCCGAAATGAAATTCCTCGTCTTGCCTGCTCAATGAAACCACGCCCAGATAAACACCCCTGGACAGCCGACTGTTGAGCTCGACTTCAAGCTCGCACATCTTCCGCCTGGTTGAGAGGCCGT
>OMSV01000021.1:1652-7497 GCA_900290385.1 Syntrophobacter sp. SbD2
CAAGAAAACCGAAATTGATGGGTTTTTTCAGTTTATAGACCAGCTCGCCTGTTAGAAAAACGACCGATATGTGCGTGTCGCGCCTTTGAAGTCCGGAGACCCGATGAGGATAGAAGCCTGGATGGGCCATAGCCCGGCATAGCTGCTCAAATTTCTTCAGATCGCTCACGGGATTTCTCTATGGTTCACCGCAGAGACGCAGAGGACGCGGAGAAAAGCGTTATAAGACAGGATTAAGAGAAATGGCTATTTCTGAGTCCTCAGACCCTTGTTGACTTTGTTGAGTTTTGGTCTTCTCTGCGTGCTCTGCGCCTCTGCGGTGAACGTGTACAAAAAGACGTCCGGGCAGAATCCGGTCCTAAAGCTTACTTCTGCCTTTCGATAAATGCATAAGCACTGTGGTTGTGAATAGACTCGAAATTCTCGACGTCCACCAAAAACCAGCAGACATTCGGATCGTGTTCCAACTCGCAGGCTATGTCCCGGACGACGTCTTCCACGAATTTGGGATTTTCGAAGGCGTACTCGGTAACGTATTTTTCATCAGGCCTTTTGAGCACCGAGTAGACATCGCAGGAAGCGGCCCTTTCAACCAGATCGATAAGGTCCTCGATCCAGATAAAACGCTGGAAGCGGACCGCGATGCGTACCGTGCCCCGCTGGTTATGTGCCCCATGATCGCTGATTTCTTTCGAACACGGACAAACGGTTGTGATGGGAACATTCACCTCGACGACCAGATCGTAGCCTTTCTCCCTGTCCAGAGTGCCGGCGATGCGGCAGCGGTATTCCATCAAGCCCGCGCTCTCGGTCACCGGTGAGAGCTTTCGAATGAAATATGGAAAGTTTATTTCCATATGCGCGGATTCTGACTGGAGATGCTCTTGAAGAGCTTCCAGAACAGAGGAGAATTCCCTGATATCGAGGTGGCCGTGAAATTCATTGAGAATTTCAATGAAACGGCTCATGTGAGTGCCTTTGAACTCACGGGGCACATTGACGTACATGTTTATGGATGCGACCGTATGCTGGACTCCGTTGTTTCTGTCCATTACGGTGACCGGGTAGCGGATATCCTTCACGCCAACTTTGTCGATACTGATGTTCCTGTGGTCGGCCTGATTCTGGACATCGATCATAAGAACTCACCCCTTACTGGCTAGTGTCCATGCGGAAATACCGGGACAAATTCCACGCCCCGCGAGGTTTCTGTTCGGAAAGGGGGGCTTTTTCGCTCTGGCAAGGAAATCGAGGGGTTGCGCGGAGGCGTACGTCGGTACCGCCTCGCGGAGCGTCGAAATCCTGCATGCGCAGCCGCCGAAGGCAGCGGCGAATCTGGCCGGCGGTCCCACCGCCCCAGGGCGGAAAAGGACCCTTTACGGACGGAAACTAGCGCTCGACTGCTTTGGCCGCCTCTATCAGGTTTTTTACAATTGTTTCGAGACCGGCTCTTGTTTGATCGCTCACCTTGTCGGCAAATCCCGCCTGGAGGTCTGCTTCGATGATCAGCTCATCGTAAGGAATGAACCAAGAATCAGTTGACCGCTCAGCACTTTTTCCAGAAAGGAACGATCCCGCTCATTACGAACCTTGTTGCCGACCAGGCCGATCCTGGTAAGCCCGATATCCCTTCCGAGCTCACGTATGCGGGAGGCTGTCTCAATGCTGCGCTGGCCAGGTTCCACCACAGTGATCAGCCAGTCCACGGATTTTGAAGTTGCCCGGCCCAAGTGTTCAATCCCGGCCTCCATATCCATTATCACCATTTCGTCGCGTCTCAATATTAAGTGCTGAACCAGGTTCTTGAGTAAAATGCTCTCCGGACACACACAGCCCGATCCGCCTTTTTTGATGCCGCCCATGACCATAAGGCGTATGTTTTCTCCCTGACGGACGGAGAGTTTCTCGGGCAGGTCGTCGACCTGTGGATTGAGCTTGAAAAAACCGCCATAAGTGCCTGGAACCGACTCGGTCCGTTCGGCGACCAGTTCCTTCATTTGCGACACAGGCGTGATTTCGGAGGCGTTTTTTATCCCCAGGGCGTGCGCCAGGTTGGCATCCGGGTCCGCGTCGATGGCAAGAACACTTCTCCCGTTTTCGGCAAACCACCTTACAAGGAAAGCACTCAACGTGGTTTTTCCGACCCCGCCTTTTCCACTTACCGCTATTTTCAAAATACTTCCTCCAACAATATCGTGAATCAGGCAGCAGCCTGGATTTTCCTACCCAGGCCGATAAGCCGATAGACCAGGCTGCCGCTCATCACTGCAATGTCTTCGGCGGAAAGAATCCGCTGGATACTTTCGTCAAAAAGAATTGTAGCATCGGCAGGAAACTCTTCATCCCCCGCCCACAGGACCAGTTGAACGCGAACGTGAGGAAAGATGGGAAACTCCATGCCGAAATCCCCAATTTCCACTGGTACTGCTCCCAGCATTTCTGCGCATTTTACAAAAAGCCGCCCGTTATCTCCGAAATAATTTGCAAACGGATCCCTGGCGCGCCGCTGGAACGCTTCAAAATAAAAATGACCATCGGGAATCTGGCGAAAGGTGATGAGTTTTCCGGCAGGCTTTTTGCCGGTGGACCCAAGCAAATAATGCGCGATCAAAATTTTGTCCGGAATCGAAACTTCTTCGGCCGAATTGACCTTGGCAATATCGGTTTGAGGATGGATTTCAACTCTATACTCGGTGCCGAGAAAGGAAACGATCAAACCTTTCTCAGGTGCAAACACGGCTCCGGCAGCCTTGGCCAGCGAGGCGGGGTCCCTTTTTTTGAGCTCCACGGAAGCCAGGCGAAATGATTCTTTGTAATCGTCTATTCGAGCCATTCCACTACCTCCGTTTGCTAAACTGGAAGTTCAACGTCGAAAGGCGCAGGGAAAATTTCACCTATTGTTCGTTCTCGAATTCTACGGAGCGAGAGAGAGAATCCAGTTTGAGCGGCGCGGATGTGTTTCAGCTTGCATGGAAAAATAACGTGATTATCCGTATAGTTTCATCTCCACCGAATCCAGGGTTGTTATTCTATATTAAATGGAGTGCTAAGATCAATGGTGCAGGACAGTTTTATAAGCCGATGCAAACAGTGCGGGGCAAAAAACCGCATCCCGCGTTCACGGGCCGGAGAAAAGGCTGTCTGCGGAAGGTGCCGCGCGCCTCTGCATTTCACCGCAGCCTATCCCCAATACGCTATCGACGTGAACGAACGCACATTCGACGCCGAAGTCCTCAAGTTTCCCGGCCCCGTGCTGGTGCTCTTCTGGGCGACATGGTGCGGCCATTGCCGAGTGTTGTTGCCGATTGTGGACGAACTCGCCACGGAATACTCCGGGCTTATCAAATTCGCAAAAATCGACCTGGATAAGAGCCAGGGCCTGGCTTCGCAATATCAGGTACAGAGCGTTCCCACAATGATTGAGTTCAAAAACGGCCGGCTCGTAGATCGTCTATTGGGTGCTGTGCCCAAAGACCAGATCGNNTCAGTCAACAAATTCCCTTACATGAAGGTCTCTATGCAAGTCAGCATTCTCGGGTCCGCAGGCTCTGAAGTCCAGGGGCTCAATCCCCCGGCTTTCCTCATTGACGATTTCCTTTTGCTCGATGCGGGCACCGTTACGCTCACTCTGGACCAGATCGCGCAATGCCGCCTGACTCACGTATTCCTTACTCATGCCCATTTAGACCATTTAAAGGGCATACCCTTCCTGCTCGACAATCTCAATGCCATGAATCCGGGCTGCCGGATTCTCGTCCTCAGCGGCAAAGAGGTGATCTCAGATATCAGAAAGCACATATTTAACAACAGGATTTGGCCGGATTTTACGGTCATTCCCGATGCTCGAAATCCCTTAATGCGCTATCAGACAATCTCGACACGCAAGCCGGTAGTGATTGGCGACTATAGAATCCTGGCCACCAGAGTCAATCACTCGGTCCCAGCTTACGGATATCTGGTGGAACATGCTTCAGGCTCATCTTTGCTTTATACGGGCGATACCGGCCCCACCGAAGCGATCTGGAAAAGGATGCGCGGCCATAATGTACAAGCCCTTATAGTGGAGGTTTCATTTCCCAATGAGTTGAGATCTCATGCTCTGGCCACGGGCCATCTTTCCCCGTCTCTTCTGGAAGCAGAGATCCTCAAGATGCCGAGCACTCCGCAAAAAATCTATATTTCACACCTGAAACCCCCTTACAGGCAGCAGATTGAGGCTGAACTGGCGCGCATCCCCGGTGTATGCCTGGAACTGCTCGAGGAGGGCAAATCCTTCACCGTCCCATGAGAGCTTTGCGGGACTCATTTTAAAAAAAAGCTCACGCCAGCAACATCCAATGAGTATATTCCAGAAAACCACACCCTCAATTCTGCTTTTATTGATATCCGAAGTCCTGCTGATTTTTCTTTTCCCGGGCTCCACTATCATTGAATCGACCATAACCGCCGGAGGCGATACCCCATCTCATTTCATCTCTGCCATTGCTATGAGCAGGGGGCCTCTGTCTATTTTTTCGCCTGTCGCCTGGATTCATGGCGCGTTTGCAGGCTTTCCGCTCTTCCTTCATTATTTTCCGCTGCCGTTTGCGCTAATGGTGCTTATCTCGACGGCCGTTTCCCTCCAGGTCGCCTTCAAGCTCGTTACGCTGCTGGCCGTCATCCCGTTGCCGGCCGCCGTATATCTGTGCCTTCGGCGATTGGGCTACCGGCAAAACACCCCTGCAATTGGCGCTGTGCTGTCGCTCCCCTTTCTTTTGATGACTGAGAATTCGATGTGGGGAGGCAATATTTGCAGCACTCTTTCCGGCGAGTTCGCCTTCGGTATTTCGTTCATTCTGTACATTATCTTCACGGGAAAACTGTATGCGGACATTTCCGCACGCAGGTCCCCGTGGGGCAATTCAGCCCTTGAAGCCTTTATAGCGATGAGCAGCGGATATCCCCTTCTCCAGTCCGTAATGGGGACCTCCTATTTCATTCTGCGCGGCAGGAACCTGCGATACATACTCCAGCTCCATGCTGCTGCGGCCGGACTCGCCGCATTCTGGCTGCTGCCGGCCCTGTGGCGCATCCCGTGGAGTACGCCGTTTGCGCTTTGCTGGCATTTCGAAAGATGGGCCGAAATAGCGCCGCCCCTTCTGTGGCCCTCATTTGCCGGGGCCTTGATGCTGGCCGTATCCGGCATACGCAACCTCTTTGGGCCGGGGCGGAAATTATCGGCCATCTTCAAAGAATCAAACGACTGTCCGGAACTTTATCTATTATGGCAATTTGGAATCGCGCTGCTCGGCTTCAGCATCGCCTCTTCCCTGGGACTTGTGGACGTTCGCTTCCTGCCTTTCGCCCAGATAATGCTCGTGATGCTCGGTGCAATCGGATGGGGCAGGCTCTTATCGCGTCTTCCACGCCCCAACCTGTGGCTGGCCGTATTTTCTGCCGGAGTTATCGCCATTGCGCTGACCAAGGCGGCGACAGTCGATTCGTGGATTCAGTGGAATTATTCCGGCATGGAATCCAAGCCTCTTTGGAACTCTTACCGCCTGGTCAATGAATACCTGAGCGGGGATGAAAACAGCCCCAGGGTTGTTTTCGAGCACAATGAACTAACAAACGGCGCCGGGAGCCCCAGGGCCTTCGAGTTGCTCCCCTACTATTCAGGCAGATCAACCCTCGAAGGGCTCTACATGCAATCGAGCCCGGATTCCCCCTTCGTCTTTTACATTCAGTCGGAGTTGAGTCAAACCCCGTCCACCCCTCTTTCGCGGTATTACTATTCACGGCCCAATCCCAACCGCGCGGCCGCTCATCTGCGTCTTTTCAACGTCAGCCAGGTTATCGCGGCCAC
>OMSV01000021.1:7507-9664 GCA_900290385.1 Syntrophobacter sp. SbD2
TCAGAGTACCCCTTGTCGTAGCGTCGGAAGATTCGCCCGGTGATTTCCGAAAAGGCCTGCAAGATTATGACGGGAACCCTGAACACATTCCCGAGGTCCCTATTCCAGGATACGAAACAATTCGAGCGCAGGCCGTCCTGGGTGATGGGAAGATCACAATCAATACCTCAAAGCCCGGTCATCCGCTCTGGATAAAAGTTTCGTATCATCCGGACTGGCGTATATCCGAGGGGGCGGGGGAACTTTATCTTGCCTCTCCGGCTTTCATGCTTCTCGTACCCCGGACCTCCAGGGTGGTCCTCACGTTCGACACCGGCGCCGGAATTTATCTTTGGGGGAAAATCCTGTTCTTTCTCGCCGTCATGGTATTCATACTAAAAATCCTGCCCGTGCGGGCCCCGCGTTTACTGCGCTTTTCCAACCGGCGGCCGGGTGGGATTTTAGAACGCCGAAACGGCCATAGCCGCACGCACCCTGACCGGACGGAATCTCTGCTCCCCCTGCCCGCAAAAATCCGAATAAACGCCAGGTTCTTTGCCGCGTTTGCACTTATGGCTGCTATTATCCTGGGAGCGATATTTACGAGAAATCATCGTGACCCGGCCCTTCTCTACGACCTTGCAACCGGCAGATTCCAAGGAACCAGTAACGACAAATCCGGTACCGGCGAGCCGGTGTCCCAGGATTCACTTGATCCGGCGCGCCGGCAGGCTAGGCTGGACCTTGAGCTGCTGGATGAATGTATTGCAAAATTCGGCCATTCCTCGGTACTCGATTATTGCATGTTGTGCAAGGCATCTTTAATGTCCGCCTCGAAAAGATGGGCTGACTTGCGCCTGATGCTCGAGGAGTTCCTGGAAAAGAATCCGGATAGTCGAATCTATGCCGAAGGCCTCACATTGATGGGGGAGGCGTCTTTCAACATGGGCCGAACGGAAGACGCAAAGAGGTTTTTTCGACAGGCGCTCTTTTCCTGGCCTCAAAGTGACGTTACAAAGCAAGCGGGCTTGCGCCTGGCGGAAATGATTGGAGCAGACGCCCTCCTTGAGACAGCCAAAGGGCTTCTTGCATCCGGCAGATATCTTGAGGCCTGCAATATTTGCGGGGCGCTCGCCTTGTCCACTGACCGGAAAGTTCGGGACAAAAGCGTTCTTTGCCTTGCCTACTGTTCTTTTTACATGAACAGGAGCGAGGAGGCCTCCAACCTCTTTTTGCAGTGGCTCAACGATAATAATTTCGAAGCGCCGGAGTCAGCTCAGGTCCAAGCGGATTTAAGAACCTGCCAGGCCGTCATTGAGCAGAACAAGCAATGGCTGGCCGGGCCTGATTCCCCGTCGGCCTCCCCTGCCCGCTCCGGGCTGATCGTGCGTGTTCTCAACTGGGCCGGACATGGCCTTCGCTGGCAGTAAGAACACCAAGCGGGAAGCAGGGAGCAGGAATGAAGATTCCGGCGAATATTGCCGACGGGTTTCGAAATATGATCGAAGTAACAGCAAGTGTGCCGGAAGAGGCTNNATGAGCTCGGGAAGTTGTCTTCGGGAGCAGCAGCAGAGCTTGCCGGGATCCCCAAGCCACTTTTTCTCAGCAAACTTGCGGATTACGGAGTCGTAACGTTCCGTCTGAGTGAGGAAGAACTGGATAGGGATCTTCACAATGCCTGACGTGATCTGCAATACCTCACCCATTCAATACCTTTATCAGGTGAATTTATTCCATATTTTGAAAGAATTGTACGGACAAATCGTCATTCCCGAGGGAGTTTCCGCAGAACTCGACGCTGGGCGAATGACCGGGATTGCACTCCCTGATGTGAAATCGCTGTCCTGGCTCAGTGTAAGCTTCGTTCGAGAACGAACCCTCTTGCAGATGGTTTCAGGTTTGGGCACTGGAGAAAAACAGGTCCTGTTTGTCTCTCATGGATAAGAACATCACGAAATATATGGCTGCAATATGCGAAATACGTGGTTAGCCGCTCTTACCTGCAGGTAAGAACGGCTAATTCGGTGCTTTCTTTGTTCTTAGTAACGATTTTCCCGGTCGCGATCAGCAGCACGCTGTCTAGCCTGCTCTCGTTCGTAGGCCCGTTCGCGATCATACCTGTCCGCGTCGGAGTCACCGACATCCACGCCTGCCCCCACACCTCCGACATGTGCGCCT
>OMSV01000063.1:0-4547 GCA_900290385.1 Syntrophobacter sp. SbD2
CTTCCGATTTTCGCAGGGCTTTCGCCGGCACGATGCTGCGCTTAAGTTAGCGCTTATGCCCCGCTGGGGTACAGGGTAAAAATTTATGGAATTTCACACCCAGGGTGGCGTCCCGCAAGGCGCGGGACTGACCCTGGGCTGAATAATTCAGCCCCTTCAGGGCTTAACACGCTGATTCTGAAACACTTTAGAAAATGGCAATCATGTATACTTCTAGTTTCTTATTTGAGCGCTTATGGAGCACAGCTCCCACGCTCTTGAAGAATATCACTTGACACTTTCTTGAACGGAACTCAGTGTTATACACACAGCAAAGGATTCACGCCGACAAATGCCAAATCCTTCGAATCTTTCCGTAAAATCCAAGATCTGGATCGAGGACGAAACCGGCCAGGTGGTTTTCGGGACGGGCCGCCTCTATATCTTGCAGGCGGTTTCAAAACACGGCTCAATCCACGCGGCTGCACAGGAACTTCAAATGAGCTACCGCGCCGTTTGGGGAAAAATCCGGGCCACCGAGAAAAGACTGGGACGAGACCTTCTTGACAGAAAAACCGGCGGGGTCCGCGGAGGAGGCTCCAAACTAACCCCCTTCGCCAGACAAATCCTGGAAAGATTCGAAAAGCTCAATGACCTCACAAAGGCTTCCGCCAATGAGCTTTTCCGGGACCTTTTCTTTGCCGAATCAAAGGATGGAAAATAAAAACCGGGCCCCATCACATCTGCTTGCCTGCGTCAGGGGAAAAAAGCGGTTGCCCAAATTTGTCCACCCCGAATTTCCCTATAAGCTTCTGGGTCTCCTGGGAGATGATGAAATCAGCGAAAGATTTTGCGCCCTCGGCGTTGACTCTGGCGAATTTTTCCGGGTTTACTTCCATAACGTGATAAATGTTGAGAAGCGACGGGTCACCTTCGCAGAGTATATCGAGCCTTATGTTATGCTTTTCCGCAAGGTATGTTCCCCGGTCGCTAAGGGTATAGGCCTGCTTCTCCGATGCCATAAGGAGGGTGGCGCCCATCCCCTGCCCTGATTCCAGGTACCATTTGGCCCCTTTTAGATTCAGCCCGGTTTCTTTCCAGAGCGTAAGCTCCATCTTATTAGTCCCTGAATCGTCGCCTCTTGATATGAAAAGAGCCCCGCTTCCGGCAATTGCCTTTAATGCCTCGACGGTGCTCTTCCCTTTAATCTTACCAGAATCTTCCGGCGGACCTACTATAATGAAATCATTGTGCATTACCAGCCGGTAGTCTCGGACAGCCCCCGAATCAACCAGCTTCTTTTCGGCCTTCTGGGCATGCGTCAACAAGACGTCCGCTTCGCCCTTCTCGCCCATTGCCAGCGCCTGGCCCGTACCGACCGCAATTGTCTTTACCCTGTAACCGGTCTTCTTTTCGAATATCGGCACAAGATAATCAAGAAGTCCCGAATCAACTGTCGAGGTGGTGGTGGCAAGAATCACATCTTTGATCTTTGGCGCCTGTGCGATGGCCGCGCCCTTGACAAAGACAACCGAAAGGACCGCTATAAGGCACGCACTAAGATTTCTCATCATAAAGGGTTAAGACCTCTTCCTGCTTCCCGCTTCACTATTCACTTAAAACCCCGCTCTCTTCAGCAGTGCCTGCCACTTTTCATCAACTCTTTTTTGAAACTCGGCCACCTGTTCCGAGGTGATTTTCTTGAAACGGCCCTGGATGGCTATGTACTCGTCAATCGGCTTCTTTCTGCCGCTTTTGGCGATGCTCAGGCTCTTACCTGTGAGGCTAAGACGGCCATTTTCAATCTCATAGAGAGGAAAAACGCAGGATTCGACCATCAGGCGGCCGATTTTTACAGTATCCTTTGTGGCATACCACCACCCGGTCGGACACGGCGCCATCAGGTGAAAAAATCTGGTTCCCTTGATGTCTCTGGCCTTCAGGAACTTATCGTAGACGTCACCCGGATAGGAGGACGAAACAGTGGCAAGGTAGGGAAGGTTGTGGGCATCCATTATCTGCATGAAGTCTTTCTTGGCTTGCACTTTAGGCACCACCGGCGTCGTAGAGGTCACGGCCCCCGCCGGAGTTGCGCTGGAGCGCTGAACACCGGTATTCATGTAGGCTTCGTTGTCATAGCATAAATAGATAAAGTTATCGCCGCGCTCGGCAGCGCCGCTCAGGGCCTGAATTCCCATATCGAAAGTCCCACCGTCTCCGGCAACTGCCATGACATTCCAGTCCTCACGCCCCGTGACCTTGAGACCGGCTGCCAATCCGGAGGCGGTAGCCGCTGTGCTGGCGAAAGTGTTGTTGACAGTGGTCGCCACTATCGGCGTCTTGGGGTAGATGCCGTGCAGAATTGTTATGCAGCAGGCGGGTATACAAATGATTGTTTTCTGCCCAAGCGCCTTCAAAATAAACCGGTATGCGATGGTGACTCCGCAGCCGGCGCAGAGACGGTTGCCCGGGAGGATATATTCTTTGTCAGGGTAGTCGAGAATGGCTGTTTGCGCACACATGGCCGATTATCTTTCTCCTTTTTGATATTTTAAACCCCGTAGCCGATCCATTGCGGTTTATCTAGCGGCATACCGTTTTCCGCCGCTGCAAGGCTTTCGCGGGCGGCCCGGAGCAGGTCGGCGGCTGAGACGTCTTTTCCACCAAGGCCCACGATGAAGTTGGAGAGCACGGGACTGCCCCCGTTTTCCCTATAGAGACAGGCCTTCAATTCGGTCATGAGTGCGCCCTGGTATCCATAGCTGATGGCTTTCTCGATAACCGCAGCAGCAAGCCTGCCCCGGACCGCTTCGAGCAGTTCGCTTGCAGGGAAAGGCCGGAACACCCGAACGCCCAGAACGCCTGCCTTCACCCCCTCTTGTCTTAGAAAGTCGGCTATTTCGGTCGCTTCGCTGGCAAGAGCTCCCATGGTGATGAAAAGAAATTCGGCGTCCTCAGCCCGGTAGCGGTAGAGCGGGTCCTCATAGGAGCGGCCAAAAAGCTCTCCAAACTCCTTGCCGGCTTGCCTGATAACCGCAAGGGCGTCTTCCATACTCTGCTGGAGCCGGAACCGAAAGCCCATATAGCTGGGCGAAAGTACCCCGTCCGGGTCTGAAAGAGGGTCGCTCATAACCACTGGATTAATGTTCACCGGGTTTTCCGGGTCGAGCGTGTGAAAAGGAACATACGGCGGAAGGAAAGAATCGACCTTTGGTTGGCCGGGCATGACTACCGGCATAAAAGTGTGTGAAAGCCAAAATCCGTCGAAGCAGACCATGCACGGAATCAGAAGCTGCTCAGCGGCCTTGAAAGCGACGATGGTGAGATCAAGGACTTCCTGGTTGTTCATGCAGTAGAATTGCATCCAGCCGGTGTCGCGCTGTGAGATGCTGTCCTGCGTATCGTTGAGAATCGTCCAGGGCGCTCCCATTCCCCGGTTGGCAACCGGCATCACTATCGGAAGCCGCGCCCCGGCGGCCCAGTGCAGTTGTTCGTGCATGTACGCAAGGCCGTTTGCCGATGTTGCAGTAAAAGCCCTCGCCCCCACGATGGACGCAGCGATGCAAATGCCCATTGCCGAATGTTCGCTCTCGACACGCACTAATTCGGCCTTCAAATTCCCTTGTTCAACATATCCGGACAGGATCTCGGGTATTTTGGACTGGGGGGTGATCGGATAGGCGGCGACAACCTGAACGCGGCACAATCTGGCCGCCTCTGCCGCAGCCTGTGTTCCGGTCAGAATCAAAGTCTGTTCCACTGTTGCGCTTCCTTTCTGGGACGAGTCTTAACGGCAAAGCTGACCCCGGCTCACTGCAGGGACCGCAAAATGTCTAATTTCACCCATACTTCCATAACGGATGGGCGCCAGGGAAGTCAAACGAAAACAAGAATGATTATACACTCAGAGTGAAACTTTAAATGACAGCAGATGTACGGCTACAACAGGCAAGGGAATGATGAGAGCAAACCTCCCAGACCTAGGCCTTACTGGAGGCCGCTCTCACGAACCAGCACAAAGCTTTACTTCTTCTTGTTGTTTCTTTTGGAAGCCTTCAGAGGATTGATTTTCTGCCGATCTTGCTGCTCTATTTTGTTATGAGTTGCAAAATTACAGGCGCTGGTTTTCCATTTAATGGAAGGATTCGGATAACTGCTGCAGAACTTCCCGGCCGCAAATTCCACAGTGCGCTGACATCCCTCGCACTGCTCCACGACCTGATGGCAGGTACCGCCGTTGTAGCCACATCCCGTTTTCGTCATGAAGGCGCATTCGGCTCCCACCTTCATTGTTGAGCAAACCATGATAACCACCCCCTATCCCGGTATGATTTAGTTCTCCAACTGGAGAAAGCGGTGCGAATAATAACCGGGAATTAATCCCTGTCAAGGGTTTTTATATTTTTTTATTCAATTTTAGCTGAATATTGAACCACATGCGCCGGAACAGGCCTCGGTCTGTTTTCCACGACTCCCTGGCCGGTCCAGGGCCAGAGGCGGGTGCAGGCGCTCCAGTCGGGGATCGGGACAATCTTTTCACTTTTTTTCCCGCCGAGTCCGTCCTTTTT
>OMSV01000063.1:4557-7868 GCA_900290385.1 Syntrophobacter sp. SbD2
TTTTTTTCCCGCCGAGTCCGTCCTTTTTACTTGCCAAATGAATCGCCGATGATTAAAAGCACTCATCATAGGCGAGTGCTAACACCGGGCCGGTCTCGTACAGTCGGCCTTTGCCCAAAATTCATTCATTCAAACCGAAAGGAGTTGTTATGAACCTCAGACCGCTCAACGATCGCGTCGTGGTCAAACGCATGGAAGAGGAGCAGAAAACCCCAGGCGGGATCATCATTCCCGATACGGCAAAAGAAAAGCCCATCCAGGGAGAAGTCCTCGCGGCCGGAAACGGCAGGATAATGGAAGACGGTTCCAGAAGAGCGCTCGACGTCAAAAAGGGTGACCGCGTTCTCTTCGGCAAGTACGCCGGCACCGATATCACCATAGAGGGCCAGGAAGTTCTTATCATGCGCGAGGACGATATTCTTGCGATTATCCAATAAGTCTTCGTTTCATTTGAAAAAACAGCAGGAGGAACAGTCACATGGCAAAACAGTTGATATATGACACTAAAGCGCGCGAGTTGCTGCTCAATGGCGTCAACACGCTCGCAGACGCAGTAAAGGTTACTCTTGGCCCCAAAGGGCGAAATGTGGTTATCGAGAAGAGTTTCGGCGGACCTACTGTGACCAAAGATGGCGTTACGGTAGCCAAGGAGATCGAACTCGAGGACAAGTTCGAAAACATGGGCGCGCAAATGGTAAAGGAAGTCGCAAGCAAGACCAGCGACGTCGCCGGAGACGGCACGACCACGGCAACCATTCTGGCACAATCCATCTACTATGAAGGCTCCAAGTTGGTGACCGCAGGTCATAACCCCATGGCGATCAAGCGGGGCATCGAAAAGGCTGTCCAAACCGTGGTCGCCGAACTGAAGAAAATCAGCAAGCCCATCAAGGACCAGAAAGAGATCGCCCAGGTGGGCACCATTTCCGCCAATAACGACACGACCATCGGAAACATCATTGCCGAAGCGATGAACAAGGTGGGCAAAGAAGGCGTAATCACGGTCGAAGAAGCCAAGTCAATGGAGACCACCCTCGAGGTGGTAGAGGGGATGCAGTTTGACCGAGGATATATTTCCCCCTATTTCGTCACCGACCCTGAGAAGATGGAAGTCCTGCTCAACGAGCCCATGATTCTCGTAAACGAGAAAAAGATAAGCAGCATGAAGGACCTGCTGCCTGTTCTGGAGCAGATCGCCAAGATGGGCAAGCCGCTTCTGATTATTGCCGAAGACATTGAAGGCGAAGCGCTTGCTACCCTGGTGGTCAACAAGCTCCGAGGAACCCTCCAGGTTTGCGCGGTAAAGGCCCCGGGCTTTGGCGACAGGCGCAAGGCGATGCTGGAAGACATAGCTACCCTGACAGGCGCACAGGTAATCAGCGAGGAGAAGGGCATCCGGCTCGAAACTGTTGCCCTGAACGATCTCGGCAAGGCCAAGACCATTCGTATCGACAAGGACAACACGACGATAGTCGACGGCGCCGGCGACCGTAAGACCCTTGAGGGTCGGGTCCGCCAAATCCGCACTCAGATCGACGAGACTACCAGCGATTACGACCGTGAAAAGCTCCAGGAACGCCTTGCCAAGCTGGTGGGCGGTGTTGCAGTGATAAGCGTTGGCGCAGCAACCGAAACTGAAATGAAGGAGAAGAAGGCCAGGGTGGAAGATGCGCTCAACGCCACCCGTGCCGCAGTGGAAGAAGGCATCGTTCCCGGCGGCGGGGTTGCCTACCTGCGCTGCCTGCCTGCACTCGAGAACGTTGACCTTGGCGGCGACGAGCAGCTCGGCATCAAGATAATCAAGCGCGCTCTCGAGGAACCTGCCCGCCAGATTGCTGACAACGCCGGCGAGGAGGGGTCCGTAGTCGTTCAAAAACTCAAGGAAAAATCGGGCGCCTTCGGCTTCAATGCAGAAACGGCTAAATATGAAGACCTGATCGAAGCGGGCGTAATCGATCCGACCAAAGTGACCCGCACGGCGCTGCTTAACGCTGCCAGCGTTTCGGCCCTCATGCTCACCACCGAGTGTATGGTCGCCGACCTGCCCAAGGATGACAAAGCAGGCGCAGGCATGGGAGGCATGCCGCCCGGAGGAGGCATGTACTAGTAAAACCGATACCCGAGTTCCCTTCGGGACGATTTTGCAATATCGCCTCGATTAAATAAGGTATTGTAATCTGCTCGATTCGGAATTTGTTTTTAGTGTTGAGCCCCCACCCCAGCTGTGGGACGGGGGCTTTTTTTGTGTACATCCGGAACCATGAAGGCGAAAATACAATTGAATTCTAAGACACTTATGTTACTTGTATAGTCAGTATCATTGCTGTAGCGGCCTCGAAATTGGTTTTCCTGAACGAGGGGAGAAGTTGTAGTGAAAACTTTATTGGAAAAGGAATTGGAACGGCTTCAGGATGTACTGATCGATTTCGGGGTGATGGTCGAACGCTCCATAACCGAGTCAGTCACGATCCTCAAGACACAGCATGTCGAAGCGGCCCGCCGCCTGATTGCGGCCGATGACGAGATCAACCGGAGGCGCTACTCAATCGAATCGGAAGCTCTTGGTCTTATAGCCAGACAGCAGCCGATGGCTAAGGACCTGCGAACCCTTGCGGCCATTTTGGAAATTGCCTCCGAGGTGGAGAGGATCGCCGATTATTCGAAGGGGATCGCAAAGATTGCAATTCATCTCAGTTCAAAACCTTTGTTAAAACCGCTTTTGGATCTCCCGCGCATGGCGGAGCTGACCTCGGATATGCTCCACAGAGCGCTCCTGTCCTTCATTGACAGAGATGCTGAGACGGCGCGTTCGATCCCTGCTGAAGACAGGCAGATTGACGCTCTTTACGACCAGATATACCGCGAGCTAATGACTTTCGTGCTGTCGGACCCCAGCAACATCGAAGACGTAAACCACCTTCTGTGGGTAGCTCACAATCTGGAACGCACCGGCGACCGCGTCGTCAATATTTGCGAGCGTGTAATCTTTACGGTGACAGGAGAACAGATCGAATTTGACGATTTCCATGACCAGGCTGAGGGTGGAAATATCCATCACTTTGAGACACGCTGACCCGCAGACACCGCACGAACACGGCAGGACGCACAGGCCTGAGAAAAGGCGACATGAACAGGGATAAAACTCCAAAGCTCCTGCCCGACGATCAGTATAATCAGGTACTCGTTTCAAACGTTGCCCCACCCGGCTGGGAAAACCCTCAGCCATCGGGCCGCTATAATCTTGTGGTCATCGGGGCGGGCACGGCGGGTCTCGTTACTGCTGCGGGGGCCGCTGGGCTTGGGGCAAAGGT
>OMSV01000064.1:0-617 GCA_900290385.1 Syntrophobacter sp. SbD2
TTTCCGATGATCAAAACATACCGGTCTGTCCAGCCCCGCCGCCACCACATGTGAAATCATTCGTGAACTGCTGCAGGTTTCCTTTCAGGAAAGCATCGACAGCCTCTCCGACCGTCTGAACGCCGCCGCCGTAGAGAACATTGATTCCCGCTTGGTTAAAACCCATGAGCGGCCTCATGCCCATTCCGCCTGCGATAAGTACCTGTACTCCGTTTTGTGCCAGGTGATTGACCGGGGCCATGCATCCGCCCTGCTGGTGAGGTACGTTCGGCAAAGTTCGGACATTTTGGACCTGTCCGTCCGTGACTTCCACGAGGGTGTAGAGATCGCAGTGTCCGAAGTGAGCGCCAAGAAATGAGTCCAGCCCTCCCGGGTTGGTTGATGGAACGGCTACAGTGATATTTTTCATTTTTTCTCCTCACAGTCGAATATGACGTGAAATACGACGGGCGAAGCCCGCCAACCTGTAATTATGGAATAGAATCATCTTCCGGGAGACTCACCGCCGAAAGAGTGCAAGTTCCTCGATCCTAAGCCAGGTTCTCCGTAATTCGAGGCTGAAGTCCGTTTCGGGCAATTCCGTAACGACCAACCCCTGTACCATTGCTTTGGTTACA
>OMSV01000064.1:627-4864 GCA_900290385.1 Syntrophobacter sp. SbD2
AGGCTGAAGTCCGTTTCGGGCAATTCCGTAACGACCAACCCCTGTACCATTGCTTTGGTTACAACCGGATCGTGCGGAAGCTTTGCGATCACTGGATAGCCCAGCAACCGGCAATAGGCTTCGATTTTGTCCACCTCTTCATGGTTAAGATCGTATTTATTGATGATGACCGCGAAAGTGACCTGAAAATGGCTGCACAGATCAGCCACCCTCTCGAGGTCGTGCCGCCCGGAGGGCGTCGGCTCGGTTACAGCAACCGCCAGATTGGCTCCGGAAAGTGAGCTGATCACGGGGCATCCGATCCCTGGGGCTCCATCGCAAAGAATTAGATCCCTCCTGAGGGATTTGGCCAACTCCCGGGCTTGTTGCTTTAAGACCATTACAAGCCGCCCCGAGTTTGCTGCACCTGGAAAGAGCTGAGCGTGAACCATCGGACCAAACCTGGTAGATGATAAATACCAATGCCCGCAGTGTTTCTGTGGAAAGTCGATAGCCTTCTCGGGGCAGAATTCGACGCAAACCTTGCAGCCTTCACAACGGAGAGGGTCAATGGAAAAACCATTTCCGTTATTGAGCACGGCATCGTACCGGCACATTGATGCACACAGCCCGCAACCGGTGCATTGTTCACTGACAATTTGAGCCTCGTACCCGGAATGGAATTTTTCATCGTGATTTTTCGAAGGATGGAGGAGCAGGTGAAGGTCCGGGGCGTCAACGTCCAAATCGCATATGACCTTGTTTGAGGCCAAGTGAGCAAATGCTCCCGTGAGCGAAGTCTTGCCGGTCCCGCCCTTGCCGCTGATAATGAGCACTTCACGCATGGGCCGCCTCCCCGAGGCCCGGTCTCACGGCCAATTCGCAAATCTTTGCATGCATGGAAATGAAGATCTCCCTGAGGTGCGTCGACAGGTCCGCGATAACCAGGCCTCGAGCGTAGGCCTCAGCTATTTTCCGCTCAAAAGGGATTTCGGCTAAAAGGGGTATTTCTTTCTCTTCGCAGAATCGGTACACCTCGCTATTCCCTATGCCGGCCCGGTTCACCACCGCTCCCATAGGTTTGCCCAGTGGGGAAAATGCCTCGCAGGCAAGTTTAAAATCATGCAAACCGAAGGGAGTGGGCTCAGTTACCAGGACGATAACATCGCTGTCGATCACTGCGTTCACGGCCGGACAACTGACCCCGGGAGGCGTATCGATTATTGCATCGCGGCCATTTGCGGCAATGATATCCCTGAGCCTGGATTTAACCTGTCGCATGAAGGGCGGGCTCATTGCCTCCCCTACTCGCAAACGTCCCATTAGAAATTGGCTCTCGTTCACACGGCCCCGGCTTATCTCTCCCAGTTCCCGTTTGCCAGGCGAAAGCGCCTTCTCGGGACATAACGCGATGCAGCCGCCGCATCCGTGGCACATTTCCGGAAATGTGAGCAGCAACGTGCCCATTACGTTGATTGCCTTGAATTGACACAGCTCGGAGCAGGCGCCGCATAAGGTGCATTTTGATTCATCAACGACCGGCACCTCCAGGCTGGCCGTCATGCTTTCCTCGATATTCGGGCGGAGGAAAAGATGCAGGTTTGGTTCCTCCACATCCAGGTCGACCGCGATCAGCGGCTTTTCCCAAACCCTGGTGAGAGAAGCGGCTACGGTGGTTTTGCCGGTGCCTCCTTTGCCGCTGGCAATGGAAACAATCATCGCCCCGGTCTCCTGTTTGGCCCATCGGCCAGCTTCACGGCCCCGCTTTGGAATCGCTCAGCGGCCTGGCGCACAGTCATGCCCTCCTCCATGTTCTGCACAACTCCTATTTTTACAGCGGAAAGCGCTTGAAATGCCCTTGGCCCTACAAACCCTGTGAGAACAAAACTGACCCCGGCCCCGGCCATCAATTGGGCCGCCCGTATGCCTGCGCCCTGGCCCATTACCTGGGTCTGTCCGTTATCAATGTAACGGGTCTCCATGCTTTCGAGATCGACTACGACGAAACCAGCCGCCCTGCCGAACCTGGTATCCACCAGGTCATCCAGGGCGGGGCCTTCACTTGTTATTGCAATCTTACTCATGTTTTACTCCTCATCCGCTGTAGAGGGAACAAAATGAACCGCGTATCACACGGCAAGGGGTCACCAAAAAGACATCTGCACAGGCCCTTATTCCCTGGTCATTGAACTCTGACATGCCGGACAAAGCACCTGTGAGCATGGTATTCCACGTTCGTGCTGTTTTCTCGATCCGCATTTCGGGCAGACACAGAATCCTCCCGGACCCCCTGCCGCCTTGTCCCACTCCGGATCGCCGGGACCCTTCCGGACCGGACCTGTTCTGGAACCTCCCGGCTCTCCCCCGCTTGTGATCCCATCCTTTCCTTTGCCGCTACACCTCGCGCCACCCTTGTACCGGCGTTGTCCTCGGCATCCGGGAATCCAGTATTGGGGCCGGTCCAGTTTTTGTTCGCGATAAGCCTGTAAGACTTCTTCAATATCGCCTGCAATCCCGTGNNNCGCGATAAGCCTGTAAGACTTCTTCAATATCGCCTGCAATCCCGTGGATGATTTTCAAGCCGATGCTTTCGCCATGGTTCAACATCTCGGGACTCAGAGCCCCGCAGATGAGAGTTGTAATCCCTTGCTCACGCAGCGATCGCATCAGTCTAAACATGTTTTCCTTCACGACATCGATTTCTCGACCTGATTCGGCATCCGACCCTTTATCCGGGATAATGATGATTTTCGAGCACCAGTCGAGTACAGGCGCAACGCGGGAGCGAAAAACCGGGATGGCTAACATAGCCTTCTCCTTATCCATCTTTACTCATCAGGCCGGCCCAAAACGTGGAGCTATGCCAGCGCTTTATCAAGAACCGGGCCAGTTGGGCATAAACACGATCAGCACTACTTCTTCACCTCCTTCCACAAATGGAGCAAGCCTTAACAGGTACTTATCGTCCCCTCTATCTGCAAACAAAGATGCAGATTGTTTCCACTCTTTCAAAGGCCAGAATCCTTTGTCGGCCATTTGCGACAGATCCGGAGTATGGCACAGAGATTGTAATCTTGTGGCTTCAAGGTGCAGTTTAAGTGTGCAGACCGCAATCCATTTGAAGGAGGAAATGTTTTGCCCAGCCTTGATGGAACTGGACCCATGGGAAAAGGGCCGATGACGGGGAAATGTTCAGTGAGTTGCATACTAAGAATTCCTGATGACCAGGATGAGTCAATCCAGGGCTTTGCAGGTGAGACGGGTCGCCATGTCTCATTTGGCGGAAAGCCGCAAATAGTAGAGGAGGTATTAGACATGCCGCGTTGTGACAGAACTGTACCAACCGGGTGGCAGCGTTCGCCCGGGTTTGGCTTCGGGGGCGGAACTCGTGAGTTTGTTGACCTGGCTTCAGCCTTGGACCTTGAGCCGGAACCTCAGTTGGAAACTCTGAAGGCTCGGGCCGGATATTTTGAAAAAGTCCTGGAGGGAATCAAACGGCGTATACAAAAGCTGGAATCCGGAACCGAAGGGAATCAGTAGGTCCAATTTAGGGCAGATCACAATGACCAGACAAGTAACCTTTAATCCCTATGGGATAACGGTCCGGGTGAAGGAGGGTGAGAACTCTTTAATTCCTATCCTTTTCAGAAACCGTTTTTTCCGGAACAATATTTAGTCTATTCATCTTTCGCCGCAGAGTGTTTTTGTCTATCCCAAGTTCTCGCGCGGTAGCCATTCGGCGCCAATGGTTTCGATCAAGGGCCTCCCTTATTGCATGCCGCTCGGCGTCAAGAAGGGTCAATCCCGCAAAATCGACAAGCCGACATGCGTTGGTATTGAGGTACTCGGGAAGGAATTTCGGTTGAATCAGTCCGTCACGGCAAAGGATGAATGCATATTCTATTACGTTTTCCAGCTCCCGGATGTTTCCAGGCCAATCGTGACGCATGAAGATGGCGAGAGTTTCGTGACTGAGTCCCGTCACGCTTTTGTTTCGGAGTTTATTCAAGCGCTCGATAAAATGCTCGGCAAGGATAGGAATATCTTCTTTACGCTGCGCCAGGAGCGGCAATTTCAGTTTTACTACATTGATGCGGTAATAAAGATCCTTCCTGAAAGAACCCTCTTCGACCAGGCGAAACACGTCCTTATTCGATGCAGTAACGATCCTTACATTGGTTTTTATGGTTTTTGAAGACCCCAGCGGCTCATAGGTGCGCTCTTCCAGAACCCTCAGGAGGCGTACCTGCAGCGCAGG
>OMSV01000129.1 GCA_900290385.1 Syntrophobacter sp. SbD2
GAAGGACTTATAAGCCGATTCAAACCGGCGCAATTGGAGTTTGGCGGGAATTTCCCTTTGACAGGAAAAGAAACTCTGTCCTAGACTACCCTTAATTCCGGGCGAGAACAAACTCGATGTTTCTCGTGCGCAAGGGATATACACCTATCGAGGTTCCTGTGAACTACCGGTCCCGCTCCTTCAAGGAGGGCAAAAAGGTGAGGGTTTTCAAAGACGCTCTAAGCTGGCTGTGGGTGGATTTCAAACTCAGGTTTTTGCCCATGTCCCATTGGCGCAGGAAGTAGCCCGATGAAGTATCTATTGTCGTTTGCAGGAATTGGTGCGAGTGCCCTGTGCTTCTGGCTGGCCATCCGTCATGTGCCGTTTGACCAACTGGCTACAACACTCTCCGGTGCGCACTATTCCTGGTTGTTGCTGGCCTTGTTCTGCCAGTTGCTGGCTGTGATCGCACGCGCCAAACTTTGGGCAGCCCTTCTGGGCCACAAAGCCAGCACTAAGGATACCTTCTGGTCCGAGGGCATAGGATATCTTTTTACGAACATTTTGCCCCTCAGAATGGGCGACCCGGCCAGAATCTTCGTCTTGTCCCGGCGCAGTAAGCTGCCGATCGTCCAGGTGGCCGCATCGGCTTTCGTGGAACGCGTATTTGATCTTGGAACGATTACTCTGGCGCTTGTGGCCCTCATTCCCTGGATGAACGTTCCCATGCAGGCGGCAAGAGCGGGAGAGATCTTTGGATTGCTTGTGGTGATGGTCATAATTACCTTGATACTGCTGTTGCGGTTTCGAAGCCGGGGTGAGCGGCTCATCCTTTCACTGTCCAAACGGCTGCCTGCTTCGCTGGCGGAAAAATTGCTGACCTCGTGGCGCCACCTTGTTGAAGGGATTGTAGTTTTCGGAAACGGCAGGATCTTACTTTACGCCGTTTTATGGTCGTTGGCGACATGGGCCCTGACGGCAGGGATGTATTGGTGCGTGTTGAAAGGTTTCAGGGCTGACGCTACCCTTGTTGAGGCCACCTTCCTGGTCGTTGCAATATGTCTTGCTGTTACAATTCCTTCCAGCCCCGGGGGCCTCGGGGTTGTGCAGTGGGTTGGCCAGCAGGCGCTCGTTCTGCCCTTCGGGGCGAAATACGATCTTACAAGCGCTTTGGCAATAGTTCTGACGGCTCACCTCGTGTATTACATTACTTCTTCCCTTCTTGGAGTTGCCGGCTTATCCCTTTTCGGGCTATCCTTCCGGAACATTCGTTTTCGAATCGAGCAGGAGCCGCCGCTTTTACCTAAACTATCTGAAAGCGAGTCGTAGGTTCAGGAACTGGAAATGCGCTATTTCGTCACCGGCTGTGCCGGTTTTATTGGCAGCAAGCTGACGGACTCTCTACTCGAAAAGCGCTTCGAAGTCACAATTCCGTAGAATTTTGTCTGATTTTTCCGGAATCTTGTTTACAATCGTCCGGCATCTTCGCATTGTTCAGATTCTGCTCCCGGAGAGCATATCATGCGCGAAAAACACAAGATTCTGATTGTTGACGACGAGGCCCCCTTCCGCGCAGCATTGCGCCGGCTCCTGGGAAAAACTCATACCATTGTGGAGGCTGATACAGGAGCAGCCGGGCTAATGCTTGCCGAGCGAGAAGGTCCCGACCTCGTTTTGCTCGATATAGGACTCCCCGACGGAAGCGGCCTTGATTTGCTGCCTCGTTTCAAGGAAATGCGTCCTTGCCCGACCATTGTCATGATAACGGCATACGAGCGGGTAAAAGACGTAGTTATGGCAATAAAGCATGGCG
>OMSV01000048.1:0-159 GCA_900290385.1 Syntrophobacter sp. SbD2
TCATGAAAGCCTTAACAGAGATTGCTCTCTGGGGATGGGGCCGCGGTAGATGCTGTAAATAATATGGACAAAATTCTGTACCGTGCCTATTCTGTAAACCGCTCGCGCCTTACTCGCGCGCCTGGTCGCGCAGATCGATGGACGGGAAAGCTGGGACGG
>OMSV01000048.1:169-1419 GCA_900290385.1 Syntrophobacter sp. SbD2
TGTGCCTGGCGTACAAGGCATGGCGCAGGAAGTGGGCGGCATTATCTGCCGGAATCCGCCTGAAAAGTTGACGCACCGACGAGGGCACGGCGCGAAGATGGTTGCGCCATACAAAAGCGCACCACAGTGGGCTTTTTGGGCCTCGTGCTGCGAGCGGCACATTACCAGCGAGGCAAGGGATTTTGAACATGGATGTCGGAGAAGCCTTTAAAATCCTTGGTATTGAATCAAGTGCAACGCTTGATGAGGTTAAGCAAGCCTACAGGGATTTGGCTCAAATATGGCACCCAGACCGCCATGAAAACAANNCTGCAGTTTAAACAAATCAATTTAGCTTATGAAACAGTTGCGCAATCCCTGAAACGCGGTGCAGGTCAACAGCAGGGCAGGAAAGGGGATAGAAAACGCGGGCAGGAAAGGGCGGAGCGAAGGGGACAGAAGGAGGGTGATCGGCAACGGCAGGAGCAAGAACGAGCAGCATACCTTCTTTTCTTGATTGATAGGAATATTCGTGCATTTAAGGAATTTACAAACTTGGTAAACGCAGTAATGCGAGAGGCCTTTTCATATATCGATGCTCAATTTGCACTCAAACTCTTTGAAAAGGAGTATGCAGCAATTCAAGAAATGGTAGAAAGGCACAACTTGTTTGATTTGATTGATGCGGTTTCTCATGCGAAGCAGCTAAAAAAGGGTCTCGATACTTACTACAGAGACTGCGAATCATTCCTTATTAACGCACTGGATGCATCTAGATATCAAGCTAGTCGTTTAGCTAATGCTCACAAGGCCGCCCGACAGAAATCTATTGATTTGATTGAGAAATTGATTGGCACATTCGGAATATTGGCGTCGTTTTTAGTTGGATTTCGGAGATGCACCTCACTTGCAAATGCACCGATGAGCTTCCCACCTACCGATGCTCAGATATTTAGTGCATTCATTTCTGCGCCACTCTCGCTGATATTCATACCAATAATAGGCACTATACTTACGATCTGCGTGGTAGTAATATTTGTACGCTTTACTAATAGGATTAATGAGCCTAAAGTACCTAATCATAACTACGCCGGTATCGCTAGTGCACTTGAACAACTTCGGTCAATCCAATTGACGGAAGATATTTCTCTCTTTAACGCTATCTAAATGACTTCAGATTAGAAGATCCATCCTGGTGCAAACGCTTCACTATAACCTTCTATGGGATTTCAGTTTGCTTGCCAGAATTTTGAATCGAAGATAATGGCGGG